>NZ_JAKZBW010000008.1:0-141384 GCF_022539275.1 Pseudoxanthomonas sp. LH2527
CATGACCGGGACGCAAGCCCCCGAACTGCCGACCACGGCCGGCCCTGCCATGACCGACCCCGCCCTCGTTCCCCTGCCCATCGGACGCCCGCGCGCGCCCGAGCAGGTGCGCGGAAAGCTCTACATCAAGACCCACGGGTGCCAGATGAACGAGTACGACTCGGCCAAGATGGCCGACGTGCTCGCCGCCTCCGACGGGCTGGAGCTGACCGACAACCCCGAAGAAGCCGACGTGGTGCTGGTCAACACCTGTTCCATCCGCGAGAAGGCGCAGGAGAAGGTGTTCAGCCAGCTCGGCCGGTGGAAGGCGCTGAAGGCCGGCGGCCGCGACGTCATCATCGGCGTGGGCGGTTGCGTGGCGTCGCAGGAAGGCGAGGCCATCGTCAAGCGCGCACCGTACGTTGACCTGGTGTTCGGCCCGCAGACCCTGCACCGCCTGCCGGAACTGATCCGCGCCCGCCGCGAGCAGAACAAGCCGCAGGTCGACATCAGCTTCCCCGAGATCGAGAAGTTCGACCGCCTGCCCGAGCCGCGCGCCGAGGGCCCGTCGGCGTTCGTGTCGATCATGGAAGGCTGCTCCAAGTACTGCTCGTTCTGCGTGGTGCCCTACACCCGCGGCACCGAGGTCAGCCGTCCGTTCGAGGACGTGCTGGTGGAAGTGGCGCAGCTGGCCGCGCAGGGCGTGCGCGAAATCAACCTGCTCGGGCAGAACGTCAATGCCTATCGCGGCCGCTACGCGTCTGATGAAAGCGGGGGCGACGGCGAAGTCGCCGACCTCGGCCTGCTGATCCGCACCATCGCCGAGATCGACGGCATCGGCCGCATCCGCTTCACCACCTCGCACCCGCTCGAATTCAGCGACTCCCTGGTCGATGCCTACCGCGACGTGCCGCAGCTGGCCAACTTCCTGCACCTGCCCGTGCAGGCCGGCAGCGACCGCGTGCTGTCGGCGATGAAGCGCGGCTACACCGCGCTGGAGTTCAAGCAGAAGATCCGCAAGCTGCGCGCGGTACGCCCGGACATCTCGATCAGCTCGGACTTCATCGTCGGCTTCCCCGGCGAGACCGAGGCGGATTTCGAGAAGACCATGAAGCTGATCGAGGACGTCGGCTTCGACCAGAGCTTCAGCTTCATCTATTCGCGCCGGCCCGGCACCCCGGCTGCCGACCTGGAAGACGACACCTCTGACGCGGTGAAACATGCGCGCCTGGATCGCCTGCAGCAGCACATCAACGCTCATGCGGCCGGCATCTCGCAGCGGATGGTCGGCACGGTGCAGTCGGTGCTTGTGGAAGGTCCGTCGAAGAAGAACCCGAACGAGCTGACCGGCAAGACCGAGAACATGCGCTCGGTGAACTTCCCCGCGCCTCCGCGGTTGATCGGCCAGTTCGTCGATGTGCTGATCACCGAGGCGCTGTCCAACTCGCTGCGCGGCCGCATCGTCGGCACCGACTGAGCCAAGCAACGCTAGCCGACGGCGGGCAAGGGCACGCCGTCGCGCTCGTTGTCCCAGATCATGTGGATGATCTTCCAGCCGTCCTCGCCCTTGTAGAGCTGGATGCTGTTGATGCCGCGCCGCTCAGGCACGGCGTCGCCGGGCGCGTGGCGCGCTTCGTACGCGCTCCAGACCTGCGCGATGTTGCCGAACACGCGCACTTCCCGCCCGGTCTCGACTTCAAAGAAATCCATCTGCGCCAGCAGCGCGTCGGCATTGGCGCGGTATTCCGCCAGCGAGAACGACTGCCGCCACGGCTTCCCCTGCGCATCCACACCGGTGCGGATCTGCCGGCAGTCGGGATGGAAGACCGCCGCCTGCGTGGACCAGTCGCGGGGACCGGCGGGTCCCGAGATCATGGCGTACATGGCGTCCACCACCGCACCAATCGACGCTTCGTCCATTGCCGCACTCCAGGGTCGGGATGAAGCGCCAGCCTATCAGTCCAGCCGCTTGCGGAACCGCAGGATCGCCGCCGACATCATCACCGCGGTGAAGGCCAGCAATGCCAGTACGTCCGCCCACAGCTCCCACAGGCTGGCGCCACGCAGCATCACGCCGCGGATCAGGCGCAGGAAGTGCGTCAGCGGCAGCGCTTCGGCGATCCATTGCACCACCTTCGGCATGCCCGCGAACGGAAACATGAAGCCGGACAGCAGGATCGAAGGCAGGAAGATGAAGAACGTCATCTGCATGGCCTGGAACTGCGACTGCGCGCGGGTGGAGATCAGCAGGCCCAGCGTCAGGTTGGCCACGATCAGCAGGCAGGCGGCGATGTAGACATGCAGCAGGCTGCCACCCAGCGGCACCTGGAACAGCCATGTGCCCAACGCCAGCACCACCGTCGTCTGCACCAGGCCGATGGCCACGTACGGCAACACCTTGCCGATCATCAGTTCGGCGCTGCTGACCGGCGTGGCGATCAGCAGCTCCATGTTGCCGCGCTCGCGCTCGCGCACGATGGCCACGGCGGTGAACAGCACCATGGTCATGGTCAGGATCACCCCGATCAGCCCGGGCACGATGTTCACCGCCGAGCGCCGCTGCGGGTTGTAGAAGCCGACCACGCTGATCGCGCGCGTCGCCAGCGGACCACTGCTGCCGTCCAGCGGCATCTGCGCAAGCTGGGCGGCAGCGCTCTGCACGGCGTTGTCGCTGCCGTCGACGAAGATCTGCACGGCCTCGCGACCTTCCGCGCGACGGCGTTCGTAGTCCGGCGGAATGACGATGCCGATGCTGATTTCGCCGCGGCGCATCGCATCCACCAGCTGCTGAGGCGTGGCCGCCTCCCGCGTTGGCGCGACCACGCCGGTGGCGACGATGTCCGCGACCAGCGCGCGCGACGCCGAGGTGCGGGCCTGGTCGGCGATGCCCGCGGACAGGTCGCGCAGGTTGGTGTTGATCGCGTAGCCGAACAGTAGCAGTTGCATCACCGGGATGCCGACGATCATCGCCAGGGTGATGCGGTCGCGACGCATCTGGCGGACCTCCTTCACCATCACAGCCATCAGGCGGCGCAGGTTCATGCGGCCTCCTCGCGCGCCGGCTGGCCGCGCGTGGCGGAGACAAAGACGTCCTCCAGGTTGGCCGGCGACGCCGACACCCCCGCTTCGATGCCCGCGCTCCGCAGACCCTGCGCGATGCGCGCGGCGGCATCGCCGTTCTCGGCCAGCAGTACGCGCAGCACGTTGCCGATCTGGGCCACGCTGATCACGCCCGGCAGGCCGATCAGCACCTTCTGCGCTTGCCGCGGCTGTGCGGCCTCGACGATCAGCGTGCGCCCGGCCAGCTCCCCGGTCAGTGCCTCCGGGGTGCCGTCCGCGACCAGCACGCCGCGGTCGAGGATGGCGATGCGGTGGCAGCGCTCGGCCTCATCCATGTAGTGCGTGGACACCAGCAGCGTGGTGCCTGCATCGGCCAGCTCGAACAGCTTCTCCCAGAAGTCGCGGCGCGACTCCGGATCGACCGCGCTGGTGGGTTCGTCCAGGAACAGCAGTTCCGGTTCGTGGATCACCGCGCCCGCCAGTGCAAGGCGCTGCTTCTGTCCACCGCTCATCGTGCCTGCGAGTTGCTTCTGCCGGTCCTGGAAGTGGTACTGCTCGACCAGCGCGTCGATGCGCCGACGCGCCTGCGCGCGCGGGATGTCCTGCACCGCGGCGAGAAACTCGAGGTTCTCTCGCACCGTCAGGTCCTCGAACAGCGAGAACTTCTGCGTCATGTAGCCGATGCGGGTGCGCAACGGGTCGGCCTGCTCGGGAATGCGCAAGCCCAGCACCTCGATGTCGCCGGCGCTCGGGGTCAGCAGGCCGCACAGCATGCGGATGGTGGTGGACTTGCCGGAGCCGTTCGGACCAAGGAAGCCGTAGACATTGCGTCGCGGCACGTCGAGATCGACGTCGTTCACCGCCACCAGTGCGCCGAAGCGCTTGGTCAGTCCACGGACGCGGATCGCGAGGCTCCCGTCACTGGTCGCCATCGGACACCACCTGCACTGGCGCACCGACCGGCAGGTCGGCCGCCTCCTTGCCCAGGCTGATTTCGGCCAGGTAGCTGAGCCTCGCCGCGTCCTGGCCGGTCAGCGCGAAGTACGGGGTGAAGCTGGGTTCGCTCCGGATCATCCGCACGCGGCCGCCGTACGTCTTGTCCTGGCCTTCCAGCCGTACTCGCACCGCGTCGTCGACCTTGAGCCGGTTGCGTAGCGCCTGCGGCAGGTAGACGCGCGCATAAGGTGCTTCGCCGACCAACATGACCGCCAAGGGTGCGCCGACTCCGGGCTGATCGCCGAGCTTGTACGGCAGGCTGTCGATGCGACCCGCGCGTGGCGCAACCACGTTGAGCTTGTCCAGCGTCACGGCTTGCACGCTGGCCAGCGCTTCGGCAGCCACCCATGCCGCCGCACCCTGCGCGACCTGTTCACTGCGTGTGCCGCGTTCCCGTTCCAACAACGCCGCTTGGGCCAGCCGCACCTGCGCTTGCGCGCTGTGCGACGCGGCGCGTGCGCGATCCACCTCGGACGCCGCGACCAGCTGCCGCCGCCCGAGCGGCTGCAGGCGCGCGTAGTAGGCATCGGCATCGCGCGCCTGTGCCTGCACGGCGGCGAGGCTGGCCCGCGCCTGCGCGATATCCTCGCTGCGCGGTCCGGCGCGCAGCTCCGCCAGCGCTTCGCGGCTCTGCGTGGCCTGCGCCTGCGTCGCGGCCAGTTGCGACTGCGTGCGCGTCAGTTCCAGTTGCAGCAGTGGTGTACCGGCCGCCACCTGCTGCCCTTCGCGCACGTCGATGCGGACGATCCTCTCGGCTACCGGTGACGGCAGCGTCACCCGGTCCCACTCGAGCGTACCCAGTGCCTGCGGCGCGTCCGGCGTGCACCCTGCCAGCATGAGGATCACCGCCGCCAGCGCGGCGCGTTGCAGTTCACTTCGCATGGTCCAGCTCCAGTCCGCGGTCCAGCAGCACCAGCGTGTGCCGGCGCAGGTCGTTGAAGTCGATGTCGTCCGCACCGAACAGCTGGCGCCAGATCGGCGCGCTCGCCATCGGGAACATGGTCAGCCCGATCAGCGACACCATCAGCAGGCGCGGGTCCAGGTCGGGGTTGAGCTGCCCCGCCTGCTGCGCGGCGGCGAACCGACCCGCCATCATCTTCGGCAGCATCGGGCCGACCTGGTGGATCATCGTGTCGCGCAATGCGCCGCCCTCGCAGAGGATCTCGCGCACCCACAGCGTGGGCAGCCACGGATGCCGCTCGACCACGCCGCCGATGCCATGCACGAAACCCGCCACCAGCGCGGCCACGTCGCCCTCGCCGGCCTGAATCACTGGCTCGCGCATCTGCGCCACCACCGGCAGCAGTCGCTCGGCCACCACCGCCTGCTGCAGCTGCGCCTTGTCGCCGAAGTAGTAGTGCACCAGTGCCGGCGTCACGTTGGCTTCGCTGGCGATGTCGCGCAGCGAACTGCCGGCGATGCCCTTTCTGACGAAGCAGGCCAGGGCGGCGTCGAGCAGCGTGGCGCGGAGGTCGGCCGACTCGGCGGTGGGTCGCCGGCCGCGGGCGCGCTTGCGCGGGGGGGTGGACGCCGGTTTCCTGGCGGGCGCTTCGGTCGAAAAAGGTCTGGAGGTCTTCATGGGACCATTTAATTTACTGATTAATTAAATTTCAATACCGCTCCGACGAGCGGTGCGTGATGGCTCGCGTCAGGGCCACGGGTTACGCTTCCCGCCCGCCTTGAGTTCGTCAGGAATCGCCGCCATTTCTTCCGATAGCCCGCGCCTGTGGGTGTTCACCCTGGAAGCCCGACCCCTGCCTGACAGCCCCGACTTCGTCGAGGCCGGCGGGGCCTTCGTGACCTGCTACCTGCGGCCGGGTTTCGCGCCGGACCCGATGCGCCGTGCCATCGCCTTCGTCCGCGAGCAGGGATGGGAGGTGATCTCGGTGGAGGACGAGCCGCTGCAGATCGAGCGCCACGACGCGCCCGAGGGCGAACACTTCGACCAGGCGCTGGTCGATGACGAGGTCTATGTCTTCCACCAATGGCCGGTGGACGACGCGGACGAGCAGACGCGCCACTGACCCCACGCCATGAGACATCCGCCCCACCCATGACTGCCCCCAGCACACACGAATTCACCCTGCAGCCCGAGAACGTCGAGCGCCTCGCCAACCTGGCCGGGCCGTTCGATGCGCACCTGCGCCAGATCGAACTGCGCCTGGGCGTGGAGATCGCCAACCGCGGCGCCATCTTCCGCATCACCGGGCCGGAGAAGTCCGCCGCCGCCGCCGAGAAACTGCTGCACGCGCTGTACGAGGAATCCGCCAGCGAGACCTTCGACAGCGAGGCCATCCACCTGCGCCTGAATGCGGCCAACATCGACCACGTCGCCGAGGCCGACTACGCCCCGCAGGACGTGGCCATCAAGGTCAAGCGCGGCACCGTGCGCGGCCGTGGCGCCAACCAGGCCAAGTACCTGCATGCCATCGCCACCCACGACATCAACTTCGGCATCGGCCCGGCCGGCACCGGCAAGACCTTCCTGGCCGTGGCCAGCGCGGTCGAAGCGCTGAACGAGTCGCGCGTGCAGCGGCTGATCCTGGTGCGCCCGGCGGTGGAGGCCGGCGAGAAGCTGGGCTTCCTGCCCGGCGACCTGAGCCAGAAGGTCGACCCCTACCTGCGCCCGCTGTACGACGCGCTGTACGAAATGCTCGGCGTGGAAAAGGTGGTCAAGCTGCTGGAGAAGAACGTCATCGAGATCGCGCCGCTGGCCTACATGCGCGGCCGCACGCTCAACGACGCGTTCGTGATCCTCGACGAGGCGCAGAACACCACCATCGAACAGATGAAGATGTTCCTCACCCGCATCGGCTACGGCAGCACCGCCGTGGTCACCGGCGACCTGACCCAGATCGACCTGCCCAAGCACCAGAAATCCGGCCTGAAGGACGCGCTGGAGGTGCTGCGCGGCGTGGATGGCATTTCGTTCAACTTCTTCACCAGCCGCGACGTGGTGCGTCATCCGCTGGTGGCGAAGATCGTGCGGGCTTACGATGCACGCGATGGCAAGGATGCCGAGACTGGCCCGACGGCGTAGATTCTCCTCCGCCGTCATCCCGGCGCACGCCGGGATCCATGTTGATTACCCTGTCGCGCGCCGCTCATCACCAAGCAACGGCAGAATGGATAACCGGCCATGCGGCTGGTGAAAACCCGGCACCGGCCGGAATGACGAGCAAAGAAGATGACCCAAGGCCCCGTCCGTCTCGAAGTCGCCGTCAGCTACGCGCTGCCGCGCGCCGGCATTCCGTCGGCGGTGAGTTTTCGCAAGTGGGTGGCGGCGGCGCTGGCGGGCCGCATCCGCGAGGCGGACCTGGCCATCCGCATCGTCGACAGCAAGGAAGGCCGCGCGCTCAACCGGCACTACCGTGGCCGCGATTACGCGACCAACGTGCTCAGCTTTCCGGCCGAGATGGCCGAGGGCGTCAAGCTGCCCAAGGGCGTGAAGATGCCGCTGCTCGGCGATCTGGTGATCTGCGCGCCGGTGGTCGCGCGCGAGGCGAAGGAACAGAAAAAGCCGCTGGCCGCGCACTACGCGCACATGACCGTGCACGGCGCGCTGCACCTGCTGGGCTGGGACCACGAGGACGACAAGGAGGCCGAGTGCATGGAGCAGCTCGAACGCGAGATCCTGGCCGAACTCGGCATCGCCGACCCCTATGCGGAAGACTGACGGCATGCTGCGTGTCCTGACCTTCGCGCCGCTGCTGGCGCTGTGCCTCCCGCTGCCCGCTGCCGCGCAGGAGGCGCGCCCCGATCTCGCCGGCCTGATCGAATGCCGCGGCGACCTGGCGCAGCTCGCTGCGCTGGCGCCCGCGCTGGAGGATCCGCTGAAGGCGGTGGCGCTGGGCTGGCAACCGTTGCCGCAGGCGAACATGTTCATGACCGAGTACCGCCTGGCCACGCCGATCCGCGTCTTCGGGCAGGACACGGACCACATCGCCTTCTCCGGCGGCGGCGTCGTCGCCCTGCTCGACCTGCCCGACCCACGGCCGCTGGCCAAAGAGCTGGCGCTGGAAACCGCCATCGACACGCCGGCCAAGGCGATGTTCGGCAAGGAAGTCCGCAGCGAGGACGTCCGCGACCCGGTGTCGGGCAAGGTCTGGATCGACTCGGCCGTGCTCAACGTCAGCAATGTGTCGTCCCATCCCGGCAAGACGCTGGTGGGCTGCAGCTACAGCCAGGACGTGCCCGAGGAAGGCCCGGAGGGCGACGCGCCGACGCCTGCGCCGGTCGTCCAACCGGGTTAGACTGAACACACCGCCCGGTACGGGCGACCACGCTCCCGAGATGTCCGAAGACGACAGTACCCTCGCGCCGGAAGGCTCCGACAAACCGTCGGAGAAACGGCGCACCTGGCTGGACCGCCTCAGTTCGGCGTTCTCCGGCGAACCCAGCACACGCGACGACCTGGTAGCCATCCTGCGCGACGCGCAGTCCGACGGCCTGATTGCCGGCGACACCCTGAAGATGATGGAAGGCGCCATTGCGGTCGCCGACCTGACCGTGGGCGATGTCATGGTGCCGCGCGCGCAGATGGTGTCGCTGCCGGTGGAAGCGCGCTTCCTCGATCTGATGAAGGACGTCGTGGAGTCGGGCCACTCCCGCTTCCCGGTGCATGGCGAGGACAAGGACGAGATCCTCGGCATCCTGCTGGCCAAGGACCTGCTGCGCGGCGTGGTGGCCGACAACGGCCCCGGCAGCGTGCGCGAGTTGCTGCGCCCGGCGGTGCTGATCCCCGAATCGAAGAAGCTCAACGTACTGCTGAAGGAATTCCGCCTGTCGCGCAACCACATGGCGATCGTGGTGGACGAATACGGCGGCGTGGCCGGCCTGGTCACCATCGAAGACGTGCTGGAGCAGATCGTCGGCGAGATCGACGACGAGCATGACGAAGCCGAAGACGGCGCCGCGTTGATCGCGGCGCAGGCCGACGGCCAGTTCGTGGTGGACGCGCTGACGCCCATCGCCGACTTCAACGAGCGCTTCGGCGCCGACTTCCTCGACGACGAATACGACACCGTCGGCGGGCTGATCACCGCGGCCATCGGCCACTTGCCGGAAACCGGCGAGGAACTGACGCTGGGGCGCTTCATGTTCCGCGTCGCGCGCGCCGATGCGCGCCGTGTGCACGCCTTCCATGTCGGGGTGCTGGCCGATGCGTAACGTGGCCGCGCGCCTGGCGCTGCTGGGCGCGTTGTGGCTGCTGGCGGGCAGCGCGTGGGCGGCGCCGCGGATCGGCGTGGCGACGATGGCGCCGGGCGAGGTGTTCTTCGAGCGCTTCGGCCACAACGCGATCGTCGTGGTCGATCCCGCCACGGGCGATGCCATCTCGTACAACTTCGGCTTCTTCGATCCCGGCGAAGCCGATTTCGTCGGCAACTTCGCCCGCGGCCACATGATGTATTACCTGGTCGCGCTGCCGTTCGAGCAGGACCTGATGCAGTACCGCGACAGCGGGCGCGGCGTGTCGCTGCAATGGCTGGACCTGGCACCGGCGCAGGCGCAGGCGCTGGCCGATGCGCTGGCCGAGCGGGCGAAGCCGGAGAATGCACGCTACCGCTACGACTATTTCACCTCCAACTGCTCCACCCAGGTGCGCGACGCGCTGGATGCCGCGCTCGGCGGCCGGCTGAAGTCGCAGCTCGCGGGCCGTTCGCGCGGCAACACGTTCCGCAGCGAGGCCGTGCGGCTGGCCTCGCCGGCGACCTGGATGTGGCTGGGGTTCGATCTGGGCCTCGGCCCGAGCGCGGACAAGCCGATGTCGCGCTGGGAAGAGGCGTACGTGCCGATGCGGCTGGCCGACAGCCTGCGCGAGGCGAAGAACGCCGCGGGTCGCCCGCTGGTGCAGTCGGAGATGCAGCTGCTGCCGCACCGCATCGCTGCCGAACCGGCGGAAACGCCGCGCCGATGGCTGCCCTGGCTCGGTGCCGGCGCCGTCGCGGCGCTGCTGATCGGCTTTGCCGGCCGTCGCTGGCCGCGCGCGATCGCCGCCGCGGCGTTGCCGTTCTGGCTGCTGTGCTTCGTCGCCGGTGGCGTGCTGGTCTACCTGTGGGGCTTCACCGAGCACTGGGCGGCCTGGGCCAACCGCAACCTGCTGCTGCTGAATCCGCTCTGCGTGCTGCTGATACCCGGCGCAATTTCCGTGCTGCGCCGCCGCACGCCGCCGGCCTGGTTCGGCTGGCTGATCGCTGCGGTTGCGGGCGGTGCCCTGCTTGCGTGGTTCCTGCACTGGCTGCCGTTGCGCCTGCAATACAACCAGACATGGATCGCGTTGCTGCTGCCGGTACACCTCGCGCTTGCATACGTATTCATGCCGCGACGCTTGTCGCGCTGAGCCCCGCCACGCACGATGCGGCCCTCTGCTCACCGCGAGGGTCGCATGCTCCGTCATCTCTTCACGCTCATCGTCCTGCTCACCGTCGGCACGGACCTCGCGCATGCCGCTCCGGGACCACGCGTCGCATCGCCCGATGGCACCATCGTGGTGGAATTGTCCACCGACAACGACGGCCGGCCCGCCTACGCGGTCTCGCGCAAGGGCCAGCCGGTCATCACACCGTCGCGGCTCGGCTTCCTGCTGCTGGACGCGCCCAAGTTCGAGCGCAACCTCGAGATCGTACAGCCGCGCACGCGCACGTTCGACGAGACGTGGGAACAGCCCTGGGGCGAACGCCGCTTCATCCGCAACCATTACAACGAACTGACCGTCACGCTGAAGGAGAAGGCCAAGCCGTTCCGCCGCTTCGACGTGGTGTTCCGCGTGTTCGACGACGGCGTCGGTTTCCGCTACCGCTTCCCGCAGCAGGCCGGCCTGGAGCAGGTGAAGATCAGCGAGGAGCTGACCGAGTTCTCGCTGGCGCGTGATGCCACCGCGTGGTGGATTCCCGCCGGCGAATGGAACCGCGAGGAATACCTGTACCACCGCACGCCGGTGCAGCAGGTCGGCGACGCGCAGACGCCGATCACCTTCAAGTTCGACGACGGCACCCACCTGTCGATCCATGAGGCCGCGCTGGTCGATTACAGCGGCATGAACCTGACCCGGGTGGAAGACCGCAAGCTGAAGGCCGATCTGACGCCGGGCATTGGCGAAGGCAAGGTGGTCCGCGCCGCGCCGTTCGACACGCCGTGGCGCACGCTGCTGCTGAGCGACGATGCCGCCGGCCTGGCGATGTCTTCGCTGACACTCAACCTCAACGAACCGAACGCCCTCGGCGACGTGTCGTGGGTGAAGCCGATGAAGTACGTCGGCGTGTGGTGGGAAATGCATCTGGAGCTGAAGAGCTGGGCATCAGGCCCCAAGCACGGCGCCACCAACGAGAACGTCCGCAAGCACATCGACTTCGCCGCCAAGCACGGCTTCGGCGGGGTGCTGGTGGAAGGCTGGAACGTGGGCTGGGACGGCGACTGGTTCGGCAACGGCGAGGACTTCAGCTTCACGACGTCGTATCCGGATTTCGATCTGCCCGCGCTGGCGGCCTATGCGAAATCGAAGGGTGTGGCGCTGATCGGCCATCACGAGACCTCCGGCAACGCCGCGCACTACGAGACGCAGCTGGGCGATGCCTTCGACCTGTACCAGCGCGTCGGCGTGCCGGCCGTGAAGACCGGCTACGTGGCCGATGCCAGCCAGGCCAAGGTCACCGGCACCGACGGCAAGCGTCACTACGCCTGGCACGAAGGCCAGGACATGGCGCGCCATCACCTGAAGGTGGTGACGGAAGCGGCGAAGCGCCGCATCTCGGTCAATCCGCACGAGCCGATCAAGGACAGCGGCCTGCGCCGCACCTATCCGAACTGGATCACCCGCGAGGGCGCGCGAGGCATGGAGTTCAGCGCCTGGGGCCAGCCCGGCAATCCGCCGGAGCATGAGGCCAACCTGGTGTTCACCCGCCTGCTGGCCGGCCCGATGGACTACACGCCCGGCATCTTCGGCATGAAGACGCGCTCCACCGACGGCATCGCCACTACCTGGGCCAAGCAGTTGTCGCTGTACGTGGTGATCTACAGCCCGCTGCAGATGGCGGCCGACCTGCTGGAGAACTACGAGAAGAACCCCGCGCCGTTCCAGTTCATCAAGGACGTGCCGGTGGACTGGGACGACACCCGCGTGCTGAACGGCGAAGTCGGCGACTACGTGACCATCGCGCGCAAGGAGCGCGGTGGCGCCAACTGGTACCTCGGCGCGCTGACCGACGAGGAGGGCCGCACGCTGGAGGTGCCGCTGTCGTTCCTCGACGAGGGCCGCCGCTACACCGCCCAGATCTACCGCGACGGCGACAAGGCGAACTGGAAGACCGCGCCGCAGGACATCGTGATCGAGGAGCGCGCGGTGAGCCGCGGCGACACGCTGACGCTGAAGCTGGCACCGGGCGGCGGACAGGCGATCCGTTTCGTGGCGCAGTGATGTGAATCTGGTTGTGGGAGCGACGTAAGTCGCGAACAGATGGTGACGCGTCCAAGGCGCGCCATCGCGACTGACGTCGCTCCCACACCTGCATCCGACTTGTCGGATACGGGTCTTCTGGCGCACGATCCACGCCATGAATGACCTCGCCGCCATCGATAGCAAACCCGCCCTGCCCACGTGCGTCATCAACTGCGTGGTCTACGACCAGGGCGGCAAGCGGCGCGACATCGGGCTGGACGAGATCAGCGACGTCCTCGCCGTCGACGACGGCAGCTTCATCTGGGTGGGCCTGTACGAACCGGCCGACACGATCCTGGACAAGCTGCAGGAAGAATTCTGCCTGCATGATCTGGCCGTGGAAGACGCCCAGAACGCGCACCAGCGGCCGAAACTGGAGGCCTACGGCAATTCGTTGTTCCTGGCCGTGCACACGGCGCAGGTGGTGGATGACCGCATCCGCTTCGGCGAGACCCATGCCTTCCTCGGCCCGCGCTATCTGGTGACGGTGCGCCACGGCGCCTCGCTGTCGTACGCGCCGGTGCGCGAACGCGTGCAGCGCGAAGCCGAGCTACTGGCGCTCGGTCCGTCATATGGCCTGTACGCGGTGCTGGACTATGTCGTGGACAACTACCGGCCCATCATCGACCAGTACAAGCAGACGCTGGACGCGCTGGAGAAGGACATCTTCGCCGACACCTACCGGCGGGTGACGGTGGTGAAGCTGTACGAACTGAAGCGCGAACTGACCCAGATGCGGCTGGCGGTGGCGCCGCTACAGGACGTGCTGGCGCAGCTGACGCGCTCGCAGAGCGTGCTGATTCCGGAAGAAGTGCGGCTGTACTTCCGCGACGTGCAGGACCATGTGCTGCGCGTCAACGAATACACCGACACCCTGCGCGAGATGCTGACCACCGCGCTCAGCGTGAACCTGTCGCTGGTGACGCTGGCGCAGGGCGAGATCGTCAAGCGGCTGGGCGCCTGGGCCGCCCTGCTCGCCGCGCCCACCCTCATCACCAGTTGGTACGGCATGAACTTCGAGCACATGCCGGAGCTCGACGGACGCTTCGCCTACCCCATCCTCATCGCCGGCGTGGCGCTGGCCTGTTTCGGGCTGTATCGGCTGTTCAAGCGCTCGCGCTGGCTCTGAGCCTCCGCACCGGACTGCGACCAAAGTCGAAGGCCGAATCCAGCATTACGGATTGACCGGCTACCCGCATGGGGGGACCCTTGTGGCGACTTGTCGGAGGGTTACCGAATGAACGGTTTTTCCAAGATCGGCTGGGCGGCGCTCGCGCTGCTCGGCGCGGTATGCCTGGGCGTGGTGGCGTTGCGCCAGGGCGAACAGATCAGTGCGTTGTGGATCGTCGTGGCGGCGGTGTCCATCTACCTGGTCGCCTACCGCTACTACAGCCTGTACATCGCGAAGAACGTGATGGGGCTGGACCCGACCCGGGCCACGCCGGCGCACATCAACAACGATGGCCTGGATTACGTGCCCACCAACAAGCACGTGCTGTTCGGCCACCACTTCGCCGCCATCGCCGGCGCCGGCCCGCTGGTCGGGCCCGTGCTCGCCGCGCAGATGGGTTACCTGCCCGGCATGCTGTGGCTGATCGTGGGCGTGGTGCTGGCGGGCGCGGTGCAGGACTTCATGGTCCTGTTCATCTCCAGCCGCCGCAACGGCCGTTCGCTCGGTGACCTGGTCCGCGAGGAAATGGGCCAGGTGGCCGGCACCATCGCGCTGTTCGGCGCGTTCCTGATCATGATCATCATCCTGGCGGTGCTGGCGATGATCGTGGTGAAGGCGCTGGCCGAAAGCCCGTGGGGCATGTTCACCGTGATCGCCACCATGCCCATCGCCATCCTGATGGGCGTCTACATGCGCTACATCCGGCCCGGCAAGATCGGCGAGATCTCGGTGGTCGGCATCGTCCTGCTGCTGCTGGCCATCTGGTTCGGCGGCAAGGTCGGCGCGCATCCCACCTGGGGCCCGGCCTTCACCTTCACCGGCACGCAGATCACCTGGATGCTGATCGGCTACGGCTTCGTCGCGGCGGTGCTGCCGGTGTGGCTGCTGCTGGCACCGCGCGACTACCTGTCCACCTTCCTCAAGATCGGTGTGATCGTTGCGCTGGCGATCGGCATCGTCATCGCCAGCCCGGAAGTGACCTCGCTGAAGATGCCGGCCTTCACCGAGTTCGCCGCGAGCGGCGACGGCCCGGTCTGGAAGGGCGGGCTGTTCCCGTTCCTGTTCATCACCATCGCCTGCGGCGCGGTATCGGGCTTCCACGCGCTGATCAGCTCGGGCACCACGCCCAAGCTGCTGGCCAACGAAACGCACATCCGCTACATCGGTTACGGCGGCATGCTGATGGAGTCGTTCGTGGCGATCATGGCGCTGGTGGCCGCGTCGATCCTGGACCCGGGCATCTACTTCGCGATGAACAGCCCGGCCGCGGTACTCGGCACCGACGTGCAGAGCGCGGCGGCGGCGGTCAGCAACATGGGCTTCGTGATCACGCCGGAGGCGCTGGAACTGAAGGCGCAGCAGATCGGCGAGCACAGCATCATCTCGCGCGCCGGTGGCGCACCGACACTGGCGGTCGGCATCGCGGTGATCCTGCACGACGCCCTGCCCGGTGGCGACGCGATGATGGCGTTCTGGTACCACTTCGCCATCCTGTTCGAGGCGCTGTTCATCCTGACCGCGGTGGATGCCGGCACGCGCGCCGGCCGCTTCATGCTGCAGGACCTGCTGGGCAACTTCATTCCGCCGCTGCGCAAGACCGATTCCTGGGGTGCGAACGTCATCGGCACGGCCGGCTGCGTCGCGCTGTGGGGCTACTTCCTGTACCAGGGCGTGGTGGATCCGCTGGGCGGCATCAACACGCTGTGGCCGCTGTTCGGCATCGCCAACCAGATGCTGGCCGGCATTGCGCTGATGTTGTGCACGGTGGTGCTGTTCAAGATGAAGCGAGACCGCTATGCGTGGGTCACCATCGTGCCCGCCGTGTGGCTGCTCATCTGCACCACCTACGCCGGTCTGATCAAGATCTTCGACAGCAACCCGGCGGTCGGCTTCGTGGCGCAGGCGAAGAAGTACCAGGCCGCCATCGCCGACGGCCAGCTGCTCGGCGCCGCCAAGAGCATGGGCCAGATGCACCAGGTGGTGGTGAACAGTTACGTCAACACCGCGCTGACGGTGCTGTTCCTGTTCGTGGTGTTCAGCGTGCTGTTCTACGCCGTGCGTGCGATCGCCAAGGCGCGCGCCAGCAGCGCGCGCACGGATCGCGAGACGCCGTACGTGGCGTTGAGCGAGGAACAGCAGAAGGTCTGGCTGTAAGGCCATGGGTACCGACCTCGTCCCGCTCTCGCACTTCGCCGCACACAAGCGTGTGTGGCGAAGGCTGGTGCAGACGGCACGGCTGTGCTGCGGCGTGCCGGACTACGACAACTACGTCCGGCACGTGCTGGAGAAGCATCCCGACCGCGAACCGATGGACTACAAGACCTTCTTCCGCGAACGGCAGGAAGCACGGTTCGGCGGCAGGAGCGGGTTCCGCTGCTGCTGAGCAATCAGGGAATCCGGAACGAAAAAGGGCGAAGCCATCGGCTTCGCCCTTTTTTATTGGGCCCTTGTAGGAGCGACGTGAGTCGCGACGTTGAGGTTTCCGGTCGCGACTGACGTCGCTCCTACAGAAAAACGTGCGCCAGCCCTACCCCGCCATGCCGCGCAGCACGATGCCGGTGATGTACGCGCAGTACGTACCCAGTGCATAGCCGAACACCGCCAGCAGCACCGCCACCGGCGCAAGCGACGGGTGGAATGCACTGGCGACCACCGGCGCCGATGCCGCCGCGCCGATGTTGGCCTGCGATCCCACGGCAGCGAAGAACAGCGGCGCCTTGATCAGCTTGGCCACGATGAAGAGCAGCAGGCCGTGCGTCAGGATCCAGATCGCGCCCAGCAGGAACAGCCACGGTTTGTCGACCAGCGCCTTCAGGTCCATGTGCATGCCGATGGTGGCGATCAGCACGTACAGCATGGCGGTGCCGACCTTCGATGCACCGGCGCCCTCCATCTGCCGGGCACGGGTGAAGCTGAGCAGCAATCCGACCGTGGTGGCGATCACCACCATCCAGAAGAACGTGGAGGTCAGGCTGAAGTCTTCCAGCCGCCATTCCGCCGGCAGGGTCTTGATCCACTCGACCAGCGGCGTGGCCAGGAAGTGCGCCAGGCCGGTCGTACCCAGGCCGATGCCCAGGATGATCATCAGGTCGGTCAACGTGGGATTGCGTGCGTGCTGCGCGTGGTAGCTCTCCATGCGCTGGCGCAGGTCGTCGATGACGGTGGTGTCGGCCCCCATCCAGCGGTCGATCTTGGCGGCGCGCGGGATCAGGAACAGCAGGAAGGCCATCCACACGTTCGCAACCAGAATGTCGACTGCGACGAACTGGCCGAACAAGGTGGAATCGACCGCGAACACTTCCTTCATCGCCGCCTGGTTGGCGCCGCCGCCGATCCAGCTGCCGGCGAGCGTGGCCATGCCGCTCCAGGTATCACCGCCCACGGTCTCCGGATGGATGATGCCCAACGCGAGGAACGACACTACCGCACCCAACATCACGCCCACGGTACCCGTCAGGAACATGATGATCGCCTTCGGTCCCAGCCGCAGGATGGCGACCAGGTCGATGGCGATGCAGAACAGCGCCAGCGAACTGGGTAGCATGTAGTCGCGCGCCATCGCGTACAGGCCGGACGCATTGCCATCGATCAGGCCGACGCTGTTGTAGATCGCCGGCAGCAGATAGCACATCAGCAGCGCCGGCACGACGGCGTAAAACTTCTTCCAGGCGCCGGCCGGGCGCGAGGCGCCCCAGAACACGAACGCCAGTGTGGCAGCGAGCAGGCCCATCACGACGGCGTCGTTCTGGATCAGCGCGGTGGATGGTGCGGTGGCTTCGATCGCCATCGATCAGGACTCCCCTGCGAACTTCGGAAAAGACGATGGCCGGCGCACGGCCGGCCATCGGATAACGCTCAGCGGCCGATATGCTGCTTCAGCCAGGCGTTGACGGTGTCGTGCCACAGGATGCTGTTCTGCGGCTTGAGCACCCAGTGGTTCTCGTCCGGGAAGTACAGCAGCTTGGAATCGATGCCCTTGCGCTGCAGCGCGGTGAACGTGGACAGGCCCTGGTCGACCGGCACGCGGTAGTCCTTCTCGCCCTGCACCACCAGCATCGGCACGCGCCAGTTGGCGACATGATTCACCGGATTGAACTTTTCATAGTTCTGCGGCTTGTCGAACGGCGTGCCGCCGTTCTCCCATTCGGTGAACCACAGCTCTTCGGTGACGTAGCCCATCGAACGGGTGTCGAACACGCCATCGTGGTTGACCAGGCACTTCCACGGCTCGTTCCAGTTGCCGGCGATCCAGTTGACCATGTAGCCGCCGTAGCTGGCGCCCAGCGCGCAGGCCTTGTCGCCGTCGAGGAACGTGTACTTCTGCTGCGCTGCCGCCCAGCCCTTCTGCAGGTCTTCCAGCGGACGGTCGCCCCAGTGCTGGCTGATCGCATCGGTGAAGGCCTGGCCGTAGCCGGTGGAGCCGTGGAAGTCGATCATCACCACCGCGTAGCCTTGGCCGGCATAGGTCTGCGGATTCCAGCGATAGCTCCAGCCGTTGCCGAAGCTGCCCTGCGGACCGCCGTGGATCAGGAACGCGACCGGATACTTCTGTCCTTCCACGTAGTCGTGCGGCTTGACCACGTAACCGTGCACGGTCTCGTTGTTCCAGCCGGTGAAGGTGAACTGTTCGAAATCGCCGAACGACACGTCCCTCAGCACCTCACCGGCGCTTGGCGTGATGGCGCGCAGCGGCGCGCCGGCCACCGTGGTGGTGAACAACTGGTCGCCGCTCTTCAGCGAGTTGCGGGTGAAGGCCAGCGTGTCGCCGGCCAGGTCGAACGCCGAGATGCTGCCCTCGCCCACCACCTGCTTCACCGCACCGCTGACGACATCGACGGCGAACAGCGGATGCTGGCCGACGTCCTGCGCGCTGGTGTAGATGGTGCCGCCGTCCTCCGACAGCACGATGCCGTCGGCAGAACGATCCCACGACGGTGCGATCTCGCGCACCTGCTGCGTGGCCAGATCCATCGCCATCAAACCCAGGCGATCCGCTTCGAAACCCGGGCGCTTCATCGCCCGGTAGTACAGCGTCTTGCCGTCGGCGCTGAACACCGGCCCGGTGTCCCAGGCGGGATTGGCGGCCGTCAGGTTGACCGGCGCACCGCTGCCATCCGCGGCGATCTTGTAAAGGTCGAAGTTGGTCGACCACGCCTCGCCCTTGCCCGCCACGCGGATCGCGGCGACGACCGCACCGCCATCCGGCGACCACGTGTACTCGTCCGCGCCGCCGAACGGCTTGGATGGCGCATCACCGTCAATCGTGTCCGTCAGCGACGTTGCCGTGGCGACCGGCTTGCCCTTGCCTTCCGGCAGCGCGGCCACGAACAGGCGGCTGCGGCGGCCGTCGGCCCAAGTGTCCCAGTGGCGCACGAACAGGCCGTCGTAGATCACGCCGGTGCTCTTCTTCGCGGCGGTGTCGTCGAGCTTCTTCTTCGTGCAAGCGAAGTCGGCCTTGCAGTCGGCGAAGGTGTCGGTGCTGAACAGCACACGGGTGCCGTCCGGCGACAGCTTGTAGCTGGCCACGTCCAGCGCGAAATCGGTCAGCTGGCGCGGCGTGCCGCCGGCGACCGGCTGCGCATACAGCTGCTGCGTGCCGGACTTGGCGCTGAGGAAGTAGACCGTGCTGCCGTCCGGCGAGAACGCCGGCGAGTTGACGCTCCAGCCTTCCGGCGTCAACCGCTTCGGCGGCGCCATGTCGCGGGTCCGCAGGTTGCGGATCCACAGGCTGCTGCTGGCCTTGACCACGTCCGCATCGACGATGCGCTTGGCGAACACGACCGTGCCGCCATCCGGCGACAGCACCGGCGAGGACACGCGGTCCAGCTTCTGCAGGTCGCGCACGTCCAGGCCACGCGCGTGGGCCAGCGACGGCAGCGCCGCCAGCAGGCAGAGGGGCAACAGGGCGGATTTCAGCTTCATCCGGGGCTCCGGCAACAGGGAAACCCCGATGGTAGGCGCTAAGCGCGCCGCGGCGCAAAGGCGTCAGGTCACGCCTTTGCGCCCTCTGCCGGTTCAGCGCGGGCCGGGCTCCACGTCGCCCAGGGCCTTCGCCTTGGCCCCGGTGCGGTAGAGCAGCCAGCCGACGATGGCCAGCACCACCAGCCCGACAATCTCGCCCTGCTGGAAGATCTCCGGCAGCACCAGCACGTCGCGGTCCTTGGTGGCGTAGATGGCCACGCCCACCGCGATGCCCATCAGGGCTTCGCCGGTGATCAGGCCGGCGGCGAACAGCGTGCCCGGGCGGTGCAGACGGTCGCGCGCCTCCTCGTCCTTCGTGCCGACCATGCCGTGGCGCTTCTCGACCAGGTAGGCCAGCAGGCCGCCCAGGAAGATCGGCACCATCAGTTCCAGCGGCAGGTAGATGCCGATGGCCGCGGCCAGCACGGGCACGCGGAAGCTGCTGCCCTTGGCCTTCAACGTCTCGTCGATCGCGATGATGATCGCGCCGATCACCGCACCGATGCCGATGATGCCCCACGGCAGCTCGCCACCGAACAGGCCCTTGGCCACCGACGCCATCAGCGTGGCCTGCGGGGCGGACAGCGGATTGGGATGCTCGGCCGTCGGTGCGCCGATGCCGTAGGCCTCGGACAGGATGTTCAGCACCGGCGCCATGATCAGCGCGCAGGAGAACGCGCCGATGCCCAGCATCAGCTGCTGCTTCCACGGCGTGGCACCGACGATGTAACCCGCCTTGAGATCCTGCAGGTTGTCGCCGCCCACCGCCGCGGCGCAGCACACCACCGCGCCGATCATGATCGCGGCCACCGCGCCCAGCGGCGCGCCACCGGCGCCGACCGCCATGCGTCCGCTTTCGCCCAGCAGCAGCAACAGCACCACCGAGGCGAACAGGATGGTGGCGATGGTGATGCCCGACACCGGATTGTTGGACGAACCGACCAGGCCGGCGAGGTAGGCCGACACCGAGACGAACAGGAAGCCGGCCACGATCATGATGATCGCCATCGGGATGCTGACGTGCCACATGCCCACGATGGCCTGGTACAGCAGCAGCAGCGGCAGCACGAACACCACCAGCGCCACCAGCATCCACTTCATCGGCAGGTCGCGGTCGGTCTCGGCGACCTCGGCGCCGCCGGAGCCGGCACGCGCGGCGGCGATGCCGCTCTTCACGCCCGACAGCAGCGACTTGCGCAGCGAGAACAGCGTCCACACGCCACCGATCAGCATGGCGCCCACGCCCAGGTAGCGGATCTTGGCCGACCAGATGGCGCCGGCCACGTCTTCCGCACCCGCACCGGCGATGCTCTGCGCCAGCGCCGGATCGGTGCCGAGGAAGGCCATGTGGTACAGCGGAATGGCGATGTGCCAGGACAGGATGCTGCCCGAAAGCACCACGATGCCGATGTTCAGGCCGACGATGTAGCCCACGCCGAGCAGGGCCGGCGACAGGTTCGTGCCCATGTAGCCGAGGTACTTGCCGAAGAAGCCCGCACCCGCCGCGGTATCGGGGATCAGCCGCATGCCGCTGTGCGCGGCGACCTTCAGCACGGCGCCGATGGCGGCGGAAAACGCGAGGATCTTCAGGCCGGGGCCGGGATTCTCGCCGGCCTTCAGCACTTCGGCAGCGGCCTTGCCTTCGGGGAACGGCAGCGGGTCTTCGACGATCATCGAGCGGCGCAGCGGCACCGAGAACAGCACGCCCAGCAGGCCGCCGAGACCGGCGATGGCCAACACCCAGGAATACTGGAAGTCCTGCCAGTAGCCCAGGATGATCAGCGCGGGGATGGTGAAGATGACGCCTGCCGCGATCGACGAGCCGGCCGACGCGCCGGTCTGCACGATGTTGTTCTCCAGGATCGTGCCGCCGCCCAGCAGGCGCAGCACGCCCATCGAGACGACGGCCGCCGGGATGGCGGTGGCCACGGTCAGGCCGGCGAACAGGCCCAGGTAGGCGTTGGCGGCCGACAGCACGACGGCCAGCACGATGGCCAGCACGACGGCGCGGAAAGTGAGTTGCGGGGTCCCCGGCGGAGTCATTGCGTGTTCCCGAAAGGCGGAAAGCCGACACGCTAGCCTTCGCTGCGCGGCAAGTCCAGCCGGAGCGGTGCATCCCGGGGCGCTCGCTATACTCGCGGCGGTTTTTCCCTGCCCGGAGCGATGCTTGAGCGTTCTTTCCCCCGCCATCCCCGGCCGCGACGACTTCCTGGGCCACCCCAAGGGGGTCTACGTCTGCTTCTTCACCGAGATGTGGGAGCGCTTCTCGTTCTACGGAATGAAGGCGCTGCTGCTGCTGTACCTGACCAAGTACCACCTGTTCGCCGACGGCGCCGGCTACGACCTGATCGGCGCCTACGGCGGCCTGGTCTACTGCATCCCGGTGATCGGCGGCCTGCTGGCCGACCGCTGGCTGGGCATGCGCAAGGCGGTGGTGTTCGGTGGATTGTTGCTGGTCGCGGGCCACGCGGGCATGGCGGTGGAAGGCGTGGCGGCGGTCTCGGACGGCGGCGTGGTGACGCGCGACGAGGGCGCGCTGCGCACGATGTACCTGTCGCTGGCGCTGATCGTCATGGGCGTGGGCTTCTTGAAGCCGAACATCACCGGCATCGTCGGCCGGCTGTATCCGGTGGGCGATCCGCGTCGGGATGGTGGCTTCAGCCTGTTCTATGCGGGCATCAATCTGGGCGCCCTACTGGCCTCGCTGGTGTGTGGTTACCTGGGCGAAACGCTGGGCTGGAAATACGGCTTCGGCGCGGCCGGCATCGGCATGCTGCTGGGGCTGGCGATGTTCCTGTGGGGCCAGCGCTACCTGCAGGGTCACGCCGAACCGCCGTCATCGACGGCGTTGCGCGCGTCCGTGCTCGGCGTGCGGCGCGAGTGGATGATCTACCTGGGCGCGCTGTCGGGCGTGCTGCCGCTGGCATGGCTGATGTGGGCGGCGGCCAACGGCGCCTTCGCGCTGGGCGGCGAACTGTCGCTGGCACTCGTACTGATGCTGGTGGTGTTGCTGGTGGTGCTGGGCTGGTTCACCTGGTTCGTCACCACGCAATGCACGGCACCGCAGCGGCGGCAGATGCTCGCGCTGATGGCGATGATCTGCATGTGCCTGGTGTTCTTCACCCTGTACGAGCAGACCTATGGCTCATGGGTGATGTTCACCGACCGGCTGCTGACCAAGGACCTGTTTCCGTCGCTGGTGCATGCGCCCGGCGTGCTGGTGTGGTCGGACAGCCTGGCGGCGAACGTGGGCCTGTTTGTGGGCACGGCGCCTTGGTCGACGTGGGGCTTGCTGGCGATGCCCATCGCCTTCGTCGTTGCCGTGCGGACCACCGAGCGTGGCGCCAGTCCGCGGCTGCCGCGCGCGATCTTCCTGGCGACGGCCGCGGTGATGGTGTTGCTGGTGCTGCGGGATTCGATCGTCCTGCCGCAGACGGCGGGCTCGCTGACCTACCTGGGCGCGCTGTTCCTGGTGGTGCTGGCGCCGGTCTTCGCCTGGCTGTGGGCGATGCTGGGCCGGCATGGGCGCGACCCGTCCAAACCGTTCAAGGGTGCGCTGGGCCTCGTGTTCGGCGGCCTGTCGTTCGTACCGCTGGCGCTTGCCGCGCAACAGGTCGGCGAAACGGGCGTGATGGCCAGTGTGTGGTGGCTGGTGCTGGCCTACCTGTTGCTGGAGATCGGCGAGATGTGCCTGGCGCCGGTCAGCCTGGCGGCGGTCACCGAGCTGTCGGTGCCGCGCGTGGTCGGCCTGATGATGGGCATGTGGCTGCTCGCCACCGCGTTCTCGGAAACGCTGGCCGCGCAGTTCGGCAAGCTGGCCGCGCTGGAGGTTCCGGAAGGCGAGGCATGGGAGCTGGCGCAAGCCGCTTCCGGCTATGCCGACCTGTTCTGGCTGATGATGTGGATCGGCCTGGGCTGCGGCGCACTGGCGCTGCTGGTCTCGCCGCTGCTGAAGCGGATGATGCGACGCGCTTGAAAAACAACGGCGCCCAGGGGCGCCGTTGAGTGCGTTGCCGCGAACGCGGGATCTACTTCGCCGTTGCGCCTCCGAGATGCTTATTGAAGAACGCGAGCAGTCTGGTGTAGTACTCCTGCTGGTTTTCCGGCTTGTAGAAACCGTGGCCTTCGGTCTTCTTGTAAAGCGTTTCGACCGGTACGCCCGCCGCTTTGAGGCGGCGCTCCATGAGCTCGGTGTGTTCGACCGGTGCGCGTTCGTCTTCGCCACCAGCGGCCAGGAAGACAGGCACCTTGATGCGGTCGGCCATGTTGACGGGCGACACGCTGGCCAGCGCGTTGCGTGGGCCGATCCATTCATTGAGATAGGTCTCGCCGGAACCGCGCCGCTGGATGTCGCCGCGCGTATGCATCATGGGCAGGTCGTAGACGCCCACGTAACCGGCGGCGCACCGATAAAGATCCGGCTCCCTCGCCACGCCCGTCAGCGATGCGTACGCGCCATAGCTCGCACCATAGATGCAGATGCGGCGAGGATCGGCGATGCCCTCCTGGATGGCCCAGCGTGTCGCATCGGTGACATCGTCCTGCATGGACTGTCCCCACTGCCGCGCGCCTGCTCCCTGGAAGGCGCGTCCATAGCCCCCGGAGCCACGGAAGTTCACCTGCAACACCGCGTAACCGGCGCTGGCCAGCAGCTGCGTTCCCGGGTCGAAACCCCAGTAGTCGCGGATGCCGAACGGCCCACCGTGGGGCATGACGATCATCGGCATCTGCTTGCCCGACCCGCCCTTGGGCAGGGTCAGGTACCCGTGCAGATCGGTGCCGTCTCGCGCGCGCAGGCGGACGGGCTGGACCGAGCCCATCGCCTCCGGATCCAGCCAGTCCCGCCGGCTCAGTACATAGTCCAGCTTCTTCGCGTCGACGTTGAACAGATAGAAATCGCCGGGATTGCGATCGGAACTCACCTGCACCAGCGCCAGCTTGCCGTCGGCCGTGCGCGAGGTGACCTCAACCGTTTCGCCGGGGAATGCGGCCTCCAGGCTGCGGTAAAGCCTGGCCTCCGGAACATCGTCGGAGAAGAAACGCACTGCCGGCTTGCCGTCGGCGAACACAGCACCGACAGGCACCATGTCGCTGTCCTGCGAATACACGATATCGTCCGGGTCCACGTTTGCATTGCGCAGCACTTCCTTGCGCTCGCCGGTCGCGATGTTCCAGGCGACGATCGCATCCGGCCCCGCAGGCTGTTCGACCTGCAGGTAAGCGATGGTCTGGTCGCGATTGAAGCCCAGTGGATACTCGATTCGACGAGTGACCGCCTCGTCGTTGATCAATTGCCAGTCGCTTCCCTTGCCATCGCGGTAATAGAGCTTGCGTGCGTTGTCGACGCCCGAGCCATCGGCGAAACGGACCTGCCCCTGGTTGTCCGTGGTGAAGTC
This sequence comes from Pseudoxanthomonas sp. LH2527, assembly GCF_022539275.1. Lineage (NCBI taxonomy): Bacteria > Pseudomonadati > Pseudomonadota > Gammaproteobacteria > Lysobacterales > Lysobacteraceae > Pseudoxanthomonas > Pseudoxanthomonas sp. LH2527. The sequence continues at coordinate 24,998 of NZ_JAKZBW010000008.1, forward strand.
GGCATTGCGGACCGGGGCGCGTGCGATAGGCGTGCGGCGACCGGAGTAGACATCCAGCCGCTCCGCACGCGTGAAGGGATCATCGCCCCAGGGCCAGATCGAGACCACCACACCCTTGTCGTCGGCAGGCAGGGAATCCACGAGGAACGCATGGACCTGTTCGGGCTTTTTCTGCTGGATGTTGCTGCCGACCTGCTGGGTGCCTATCCGGAAACCCACCAGGACGGTGGCTTTGCCGCCGTCTGCATCCACCGCGAACAATTCGCCTGTCCCGAGCGGCTGGTCCAGCTGGCCGAACTTCTCGGCGATCGAAACGACCACGCGATCCGGATTGACCCACCAGAAGCGCGAAACATGCGAGTTCTTGTCCAGCGCAAACGTACCGGTCAACTTGCTGTCCGACCGCCGCATGATGGCCAGTACCGTGCGGTCCTCCAACGGAACGGTAGCTGCCAGATAGTCGCCGCCTGGCGAGATCTTGATGGTGTCGAACTTGTCCTTGCGGATGAACCGCTGAACATCCACTTGCGCCGCCGCGACCTGCGAAGCCAATACCAGACCGGCCGCGAGCGCAGCCAGGATCCACTTCCTCATCTTCCTTCCCCTTGAGACCGTCCCTACTGCGCGGGACGATAACGGGAGGCACGTGGAGGTGCAATCATCCGCCGGGGCGCGACAGCCTCATCGGGCGGACACTATCGCGGCACCATCTGGTCCAGGACGTGATCCAGCCCTGCCTGCCAGTCAGGCATCGGCTCGCCCAGCACGGACTCGAGTTTCGCAACGTCCATGCGGGAATAGGCAGGCCGTTGCGCCCGCGTCGGAAAGTCGGCCGTCGTGATGGGCAACACCCGCGGCGCACGCGCCAACAACCCTCGCGCATGGGCCCCGGCGATGATGGCCTCGGCGAACCCGTGCCACGTGGTGCCGCCGCCGGCGGTCAGGTGCAGGGTTCCCCGCACCGGCTCGCGCATGGCCAGAAGCCGTGCCGTCGTATCCGCGATCAGGTAGGCCGGTGTCGGCGTGCCCTGCTGATCCGCCACCACGCGCAGTTCGTCGCGCTCGGCACCCAGCCGCAGCATGGTGCGCAGGAAGTTGTTACCGTGCGAGCCATAAGCCCATGCGGTTCTTAGGATCAAGTAGTTACCGTTGGCTTCGCGTACGGCTTGCTCACCAGCAACTTTACTAGCTCCATACACACCCAGGGGCGTGGTGGGATCGTCTTCACGATACGGACGTGAACCCTGCCCATCGAACACGTAATCGGTGGAGTAATGCACGAACGGGATGCCGCGCTCCGCACAGGCACGCGAAAGGATTCCCGGCGCCTCCACATTGGCGCGTAACGCAGCGGCTTCGTCGTCTTCGGCTTTGTCCACCGCGGTATACGCGGCGGCGTTGACGACCGCAACGGGTGCGACACGCCGAACCAGGTCGGCGAGCGTCTCGGGCCGATCGAAGTCCGCGATCTCACAGCGAGCACCATCCGGCAGCTCACCGGATCGCGTCGTCGCCACGATCTCGCCGAGCGGCGCCAGGCTGCGCCGCAGCTCATGCCCCACCTGCCCGTTGGCACCCAGCAGCAGCAGGGTCATGACGCGAAAATCGGCAGTCGCTCCGGCGCGATGTCGGCCAGCAACGGAGCGGCCTCATCCTTCCCAGACAACTGAGGCGCGCTGATCGGCCAGTCGACTCCGATCGCCGGATCATTCCAGCGGACCCCAGCATCCATCGCCTTGTCGTACACCGCCGTGCACAGGTAGCTGAAAACGGCACGCTCGGACACTACGGCAAAGCCGTGCGCAAAGCCCTCGGGTATCCAGAACTGGCGCTTGTTATCGGCGCTCAGGATCACTGCCTCCCACTGCCCGAACGTGGGCGAACCACGCCGGATATCGACTGCCACGTCGTAGACCTCGCCTTCCAGCACGCTGACCAGCTTGCCCTGCGGGTTCGGCCACTGGTAATGCAGGCCACGCAATACGCCGTGGGAGGACGAGGATACGTTGCTCTGTACGAACTTCGCGGGCAATCCAAGCTGACCGAAACGGTCTGCATTCCACGTCTCGAAGAAGAAGCCGCGCTCATCGCCAAAAACGGCTGGCTCAATGACAACACAACCGGGCAACTTGGTTTCAACCACCTTCATCGAACGACACCTCGTGCAGCAAGCGACAACAAATACTGACCATAGCCATTTTTGGAAAGTGGCCCCGCCAGCTTCTCGACCTGTCCGGCATTGATCCAGCCGTTGCCGAAAGCGATTTCCTCCGGACAACAGACTCGCAGGCCCTGCCTCGCCTCGATGGTTTCGATGAAATTCGATGCCTCGAGAAGAGACTGGTGCGTACCGGTGTCGAGCCACGCGTGCCCGCGGCCGAGTTGCTCAAGGTGCAGGTTGCCGGCCTCGAGATAGCAGCGGTTCAGATCGGTGATTTCCAGCTCGCCCCGCGGCGACGGCTTAAGCGCGGCTGCGTAGTCGCTCGCCTGCCCATCGTAGAAATAGAGCCCTGTGACGGCGTAGTTCGAGCGCGGCTTGGCCGGCTTTTCCTCGATGCCAACCACCCTTCCATCCCGATCGAACTCGGCCACGCCGTAGCGCTCCGGATCGTTGACCCAGTAACCGAACACGGTTGCCCCGTCGGCTCGTGCGTCGGCGCGCCTCAGCTGCTCGGTGAAGCCATGCCCATAAAAAATGTTGTCGCCCAACACCAGGCAACTAGGCTTGCCATCCACGAAGTCGCGGCCGATCAGATACGCCTGCGCCAAGCCATCGGGACTGGGCTGCACGGCGTACTGGATATCCATGCCCCACTGCGACCCATCGCCGAGCAGCGCCTTGAACAATGCTTGTTCGTGCGGTGTGTTGATCACCAGCACTTCACGGATCCCCGCCAACATCAGCACGCTGAGCGGGTAGTAGATCATCGGCTTGTCATAGACCGGCAGCAACTGCTTGCTGATGGCTTGAGTCAGCGGATAGAGGCGGGTACCGGAGCCGCCGGCGAGGATGATGCCCTTGCGTGTCGTCATGCCCTCTTCTCCCTTACGCTGCCGTACCGATGCGTTCCAGACGGTAGCTGCCGTCCAGGACGCGCTTCACCCAATCCTGGTTGGAGAGGTACCAGTCAACCGTTTCGGCGATGCCCTGCTCGAAGGTATACGCCGGCTCCCAGCCCAGTTCGTCCCTGAGCTTGGAGGCATCGATCGCATAACGCCGGTCGTGCCCGGGACGGTCGGCAACGAAGGTGATCTGGCTGCTGCGCGGCTGCCCATCCTCGCGTGGGGCACGAGCGTCCAGCAGCGCACAGACCGTGTGCACCACTTCGATGTTCTGCTTCTCGGCATTGCCGCCGACGTTGTAGGTTTCGCCGACACGACCCTTCTCGAGCACTGTGCGGATCGCACTGCAGTGGTCGCCGACGAACAGCCAGTCGCGGACGTTCTTGCCGTCGCCATAGACCGGCAACGGCTCGCCTGCGAGCGCGCGCGCGATGATCAGCGGGATCAGCTTCTCGGGAAAGTGATACGGACCGTAGTTGTTGGAACAGTTGGTCGTGAGGACCGGCAGGCCGTAGGTGTGGTGGAACGCGCGCACCAGGTGATCGGACGCGGCCTTGGATGCCGAATAGGGGGAGTTGGGCGCATACGGCGTCGTTTCGGTGAACTTGCCGGTGTCTCCCAGCGAGCCATAGACCTCGTCAGTCGAAACGTGCAGGAAGCGGAACTGCTCGCGACTGTCGCCTTCCAGTGCCTTCCAATAGTCGCGGGTCGCCTCCAGCAGACCCAACGTGCCCACAACATTGGTCTGGATGAAGGCACCAGGCCCATCGATGGACCGGTCAACATGGCTTTCGGCAGCGAAGTTGACGACCGCGTCGGGCTGGTGGTCGGCGAGCAGTCGCGCGACCAGATCGCGGTCACCGATGTCGCCCTGCACGAATACGTGCAACGGGTTGTCCTGCACGGATGCGAGCGTATCCAGATTACCCGCGTAAGTCAGCGCGTCCAGATTGACTATCTTGACGCCCTGCGCGACAGCGCGGAGAACAAAGTTTCCGCCAATAAAGCCCGCGCCACCGGTAACAAGCCATGTCGGCATGTACTGCTCCTTGAGATCAGATGAAAGTGCTGTCGTGAATTGATGGATCAGGCATTGCCGCGATCAGAACGGAATATCGTCATCCGCAAAATCGTCCATCGGGGCCGGCTGCGACGCGGGGGCGGGTGCGGGACGACGCTGGCCACCACCACCACCCTGGTTGCCGTAGTCCTGGCGAGGCGCACGGGCCGGGCGGTCGCCGCCGCCCGCACCACCACCGCCACCGCCTTCGCGGCCGCCGAGCATCTGCATCTCATCGGCGATGATGTCGGTGGAGTACTTCTCCTGCCCGTCCTGGCCAGTGTACTTGTCGTAGCGGATCGAGCCTTCGACGTACACCGAGCTGCCCTTGCGCAGGTACTCGCCGGCGATCTCGCCGAGCTTGCCGAAGAACACCACGCGGTGCCATTCGGTGCGTTCCTGCTGGTTGCCGTCCTTGTCCTTGCGCACGCTGGTGGTGGCCAGGCTGATCCGGGTGATCGCCATGCCACCCTGGGTGTAGCGGGTTTCGGGGTCGTTGCCGAGGTTGCCGACCAGGATGACTTTGTTGATGCCGCGGGCCATATCGATATCCGTTCAGGGATGCCCGCCAAGCGCGGGCAAAGACCAGTGGAGTATACCTGCCGGACCCCTTCCATCGGACTTCGGCTGGCTCACATGTAGGGCATTGCCGCACGCCAGCCCCTATAATTCTGTGACTTTCCGGCCCGTTTTCCCATGCCCGTCGTCGACTCCCCCCGCACCGCCCTGGCCCTGCCCGCCGTCCAGTCGCTCGCCCAGGCCGACATGGCCGCCGTCGACACCCTGATCCGTGCCCGGCTGGCCTCGGACGTCGTCCTCATCAACCAGATCGCCGACCACATCATCTCCGCCGGCGGCAAGCGCCTGCGGCCCATGCTGGTCGTCCTTGCAGGGCAGGCCTGTGGCCCGACCACCCCTGATCACCACCAGCTTGCGGCGATCATCGAGTTCATCCACACCTCCACCCTGCTGCACGACGACGTGGTGGACGAGTCCGACCTGCGCCGCGGCCGCAGCACCGCCAATGCGCTGTGGGGCAACGCGCCCAGCGTGCTGGTCGGCGACTTCCTGTATTCGCGCAGCTTCCAGCTGATGGTGGAACTGGACCGCATGGACGTGATGCGCCTGCTGGCCGACACCACCAACCGCATCGCCGAAGGCGAAGTGCTGCAGCTGCTGCACGTCCACAACCCGGATACCGACGAAGCCGCCTACCTGCGCGTGATCGAACGCAAGACGGCCGTCCTGTTCGCCGCCGGCACCCAACTGGGCGCGATGGCCTCCGGCGCGGACGCGGACACCCAGCGCAAGCTCTACGACTACGGCATGGCGCTGGGCTACGCCTTCCAGATCGCCGATGACGTGCTCGACTACACCGCGGACGCCGAGGCGCTGGGCAAGAACCTGGGCGACGACCTGGCCGAAGGCAAGGCCACGCTGCCGCTGATCCACGCCATCCGCCATTCCGACACCGCCACCGCGGACCGCCTGCGCGCCATCGTGCAGGAAGGCGATGCCGGCGCCATGCCCGAGGTGCTGGCGGCGATCCGCGCGACCGGTGGACTGGACTACAGCCGCGAGCGCGCGTATCACTACGCCACGATGGCCGAACAGGCCATCGAGGGGCTGCCCGAATCCGATGCGCTGGCCGCCCTGCGCGGCCTGGCGCGCTACGCGGTGGAACGCGGGCACTGACCCGCGCGGCACGTCACCTGGCGAACACCTCGGCGAAGAAGTCCGCCATCATCCGGTAGGCGCGCCTGGCCGAACGCTCGTGGTACACGCAGCCCGGGGGATTCTGCGCATCCGACTCGGCGAAGCAGTGCACCGCGCCGCTGAAGTTCACGAACTGCCAATCCGCACCGGCCTTGCGCATTTCGTCCTGGAATGCGGTGATCTCCGCGGCCGACACGTAGGTGTCGTCGCCGCCGTTGAGTACCAGCACCGGCGTCTTCACCGTACCCGTCGCCGGCAGGTCGGTTGCCAGTCCCCCGTGCAGGCTCACCACCCCTGACAGCGCATCGCCGGCACGCACCAGCTCCAGCACCGTGCTGCCGCCAAAGCAGTATCCGAAGGCGCCGATGCGCGCGTGGTCGACCAGCGTGGCACGCTGCTGCTTCAGCACCTCGACCGCTTTCTGCACGCGTGCCCGCAGCTTGGGCCGATCAGCGCGCATCGCGGTCGCGACCGGGCCGGCCTCGGCATCGGTCTTCGGGCGGATGCCCTTGCCATAGACATCGGCGACCAGCACGACGTAGTCGTCGCCGGCGACGAGATGCGCCTTCTCGATCGCGGAGTCGTTGACGCCTTTCCAGTTGGGCACCATCACCAGGCCGGGACGCGGCGTGGTGATGCTGTCGTCGTAAACCAGGTATCCGGAGAACGTATCGCTGCCGATCTTCCACTCGACCGGTTCGGCGACGGGCGCCGCAAGCAGTGCGGGCGACCACAGCAGGGACAGCAGGCAGGGCAGCAGCAGACGACGCATGGCGGACTCCTCGTGGGCGACCGGCGCAGTGTACGGTGCGACGCGTAGACCGGCGTCGACGTCCGGGGTATCAGGCGATGCCGAGGCCGGGAATCGCCGTGATGGTCTCGGGATCGAAGCCCGCCAGTTCCGCGAAATGGCGGCCACGCGCCACATAATCCCTGTACTGGCCGAAGCTGGGGGCGCCGGGCGACAGCAGCACGACACCCTCACCGCCCAGCGCGGCGCGTGCGGCGGCGACGGCCTCCGGCAAGGTCTCGGCGGCGACCAGCCCTAAACCCGCCTCCTGCGCCAGCGGCGCAAGCAATGCGTGGATGCGCGGGCCGTTGGCCCCCATCGTGATGATCGTCGCGGGCGCGCCATGGCGCATGTGCGCGGCGAAATCCGACCAGTCCACCCCACGATCATGGCCGCCGACCAGCAACGCGATGCGCCGGCCCGCGAAGCACTCCAGCGCCGCCAGCGTGGCATGCGGCGTGGTGCTGATGGAATCGTTGACCCAGGTGATGCCGTCCCGCGTGCCCATCGCCTGCAGGCGGTTCGGCAGCGGACGGAACGATGCTGCGTGTGCGGCCAGCGGCAACGCGTCCAGGCCGGCCGCTTCCAACGCGGTCAGGACCGCGCACAGGTTGCTGCGGTTATGGCGGCCGGGCAGCGGCAGCGGCCGCGTGTCCATGACGAACACGTCGCCGCGATACAGATCATCCTCGCGCAGGTGCCAGCCCTCAGCGCGGTTGAACCAGCGGATCTCGCTGCCCGGCAGTGACAGGGGCGCAAGACGCGGGTCCGCCGCATTCAGCACGGCGACACGCGGGCGCGCGCCGGTGACGAGCTTCAGCTTGTCCTCGATGTAGCGCGCCTCGCTGCCATGCCAGTCCAGGTGTTCCGGGAACAGGTTCAATACCACCGCGATGTCGGGATGCGCACCGCTGGCCGCGACATCGCCGGTCTGGTAGCTCGACAGTTCGATGGCCCAGGTATCCGGTGAAGGCTGCGGATCCAGCACCTCCAGCAGTGGCACGCCGATGTTGCCCACCAGCGCGGTACGACGACCCGAGGCGCGCAGCAGATGCGCCAGCAGCGAGGTCGTCGTGCTCTTGCCCTTGGTGCCGGTGACGCAGAACGTCTGCGGGACGACGCCATCGTCGCCCGCATGTTCGGCGAACCACAGGCCGGTGCCGCCAATGAAGCGCGTGCCCGCTGCCGCGGCCGACTGCGCCGCGGGACCGTTGGGACTGATGCCCGGCGACTTGATGACAATCTCGAACGCCTGCAGCCGCTCGGCTGTCGCCTGCGTGTCGATGGAGAGAAGCGCATCACCCAGCGCGGCGGCTTCGGCCGCTTCCGCGTCGCTGCATAACAGCGTCAGCGGCAGCGCTGGCAGGCGCGAACGTACGGCGTGATGCGCGGCACGGCCTTCCCGGCCCCAGCCCCACAACGCGACCCGCCTGCCCTCAAGCTGCGAAATTCGCACGCAGGCGCTCCCACAGCGCGGCGGGAATACGGTATTCGCCACCGATCTCGAGCAGCGGCGCCACCGCCAGTTCCGCCGCATCGAGCTGCGGGCGGATTTCGTGGTTGAAGCGCGCGACGATGGCGTCTTCGCGCCATTCCGGCCGGTCGCCCAGCGCGGCCATCGCGGCACGCGACTCCTGGCCTTCGCCGACGCACTCGAACGGCTTGTGGTCCTGGTACTCCAGCAGCGCGTCGAAGCCACCCGTCTGGTTCACGTCATCCAGCAGGTTGCGGCCGAAGATGCCGACCAGCCGCGGCTTCGGCATGAACGGCGCCAGCGCCAGGAACACGAAGTGGCACTTCGGGCACACGCCGCACCAGCGGTTGGTCGGGCGCTCGCCGAGCAGGTGGAAATTGCGGTTGCAGCTGGAAAAATGCGCGTCGTAATGATCGGTACGCGCGAACTGCCGCGCCACCGCCAGTTCCGAGAGCGGGCGCAGCAACGAGTAGTAATGCAGGTCGGCCGCCACGTGCGACTGCACGTAATCGCCGAAGGCCTGCTCGAACGCCCAGCCCTTCGACCACTGGTGGTTCACCTCGCCGGTGCCGGGGATCATGCTGCCGTAGCTGGCCGAGCGCTCGTTGGAGAACACCACCTGGTCCACGCCCTGCAGCAGCGCAGCCAGCACCATGATGGCCGAGTTGATCGCGGTGACCGGGATGTGCCCGTTCCACGCGCCCTGGCGGTTGTAGTCGAACAGCTCCGGCGCCAACGCGCGGCCGATGTTGAGGGTGGGCAGGCCGGTGCGCGCGGCGCAGGCCGCGATCAGCTGCGAGCCGCCGATCCAGGTCACCGTCTGGTCGATGCCGGCACCGCGCAGCGCTTCAATGCTGACCAGCGAATCCTTGCCGCCGCCGATGGCGACCAGCGCGTGCTGGCGCAGCCCGGCCGAGGGCGCTGCCGCCGCAGCCTGCGCCGCGACCGGAAAGCGGACGCGGCCGTGCAGGCTCAGTCCGTTGCGGTAGGCGAACTCGCCCAGGCCGTGCACGTAGACCTGTTCCAGCAACACCGCCGTCGCCGCGTCGATCGCGTAGCCGTCGATGCGGATCTCGTTGGGCACCGCCGCCTTGTAGTAGCTGACGCCGGTGATCAGGTGCAGCAGCCGCACCGCCTGCTCGACCGCCTGTGCGCGTGTCGCGTCCAGCGTGAACGGCGCGCCCGGGACCGTCACCGTCTCGGTCAGCTCCGGGCCGTCGTCGAAAGCATAGACCAGCCTCGCCACGCCACTGTCCGCGTCGAAGGAACAGCGGACGAAGCGGAACGTGCGGATGCTGGATTTGTCGAAATTCGTCATGCGGGATCCGTGGAAAGTGCGGCCTGCCGACGCAGGTAGCGGCGGCAGGCGAAGTATTCGATAGCGAACAGCGGCGCGGCGCCGAACAACACCGCGACCAGCGAGCCGTAAAAGACGACGACCGGCAACCAGGCCAGGGCCTCGCCGAATCCGCCCGGACGGCTGGCCGCCACCTGGTCGATCGCGGTAGCCGTCACCGCCCAGACAGCCAGCGACAGCGGGAACAGCAGGAGCACCACCAGCAGCAGGCGCAACGTCATACCACCCGTCTTCCAGTGTCGGCCCGCACGGTGCGCACGCGCATGCCACCGGGTGGCGAACCAGGCGCCCAGCCCGACGGCCAGCAACGCGGCAGGTGCAAAGCGCAACGCAGCCGCGAATTCGGCGACGCCCGGCGCGCGGCGATCCGCATCCATCAGCACCACGACCGCAATGCTCAGCAACGCGGCGGCCAACAGGCTGGACAGGACGAACTCAGTCCGCGGCGACATCGCCGGGCACTCCTTCGATCACGTCTTCGGCAGGCAGGCCGCGCAGGTTGTAGTGGCTGGCCATCACGAACCCGTAGGCACCGGCATCGGAGAACAGCAGCACGTCGCCCTCGGCGGTCGCCGACGACAGCTTGCGGCGCTTGCCGAAGATGTCGCTGGACTCGCAGATCGGGCCCACCACATCGAACGGTTCCTGCTCCGAGTCGTCCAGGCGCGAGAGGTTGGCCACGTCGTGCCAGGCGTCGTACAGCGCCGGACGGATCAAGGTGTGCATGCCCGCATCGCTGCCCACCCGGCGGATGCCCAGCTTCTCGACGACCTGGGTCACCTGCGCGAGCAGTACGCCGGACTCGGCCACCAGGTAGCGGCCCGGTTCGATCACCAGTTGGTAGCCCGGATACGCGGCCTTGATCGCCGCCAGGCCTTCGCCCCAGGCCGCCAGGTCGAACGGCTCGTCGCCATCGGCATACGGGATCGGCAGGCCACCGCCGATATCGATGGTCTCGATGGTGCCGATCTGGTCGGCCAAGCCGCCCAGTTCGTCGGCGATCTGGTTCCAGTGCTGCGGGCTGTCCACGCCGCTGCCCAGGTGGGCATGCAGGCCGACGATGCGCGCATCCAGCGCGCGCGCGGCGGCAAGGAATTCCTCCAGCTTGACCAGCGGCAGGCCGAACTTGGAACTCTTGCCGCCCGTCTTGACCTTGTCGTGGTGGCCGTCGCCGCGGCCCAGGTCCACGCGCAGCCACAGCCGGCGACCGCGGAACACATCCGGCCACTGCTGCAGCGCTTCGACATTGTCGAGCGTGACGTTGATGCCACGGTCCAGCGCGAACGCGTACTCGGCGCGCGGTGCGAAACTCGGCGTGAACAGCACGCGCTCCATCGGCAGCGACGGCGCCACCTCGAACACGCGCTCCAGCTCGCCGCGCGACACGCACTCCAGGCCGAAGCCCTCTTCCACCAGTGCGCGCAGGATGGCGGGGTGCGAATTGGCCTTGATGGCGAAGAAGCGGTGGTCCACCGCGGTGACCGCGGCCAGCGCACGGGCACGCGCGCGCACCACATCCAGGTTGTAGACGTAGCGCGGGGTGTCGCCCTGCGCGAGCGACAGCAGTCGTGCACGCGCGGCCGGCGCACTCCACCAGCGCACGCCGCGCGGACGCAGGGCGCCATTGATCTCGCGCCAGCTGGGACCGAACACGCTGGCCTCGTCGGCCGGCATCGCACCGCTGTCGATCAGCGCCTCGTGCAGCAGCGGCAGCATGCCCTCGGCGTCGGCTTCGTCGATCACGAAGGTCAGGTTGAGGTCGTTCGACGACTGCGAAATCAGGTGCACGCGCTCGCGGCCGAACATCGCCCACACATCCGACAGCTTGTGCAGCAGCGAACGCATGCCGCGGCCGACCAGGGTGATGGCCGTGCACGGCGCGATCACCTTGACCCGGCAGATCTCCGCGAGGTCGGCCGACAGCGCGGCCAGCACGTCGGTGTTGACCAGGTTTTCGCTGGGATCCAGCGACACGGTGACGTTGGTCTCCGACGAACCGATCAGGTCCACCGACAGGCCGTGCTTCTTGAAGCGCGCGAACACGTCGGCCAGGAAGCCGACCTGCTGCCACATGCCGATGCCTTCCATCGACACCAGCACGATGCCGTTGCGGCGGCTGACCGCCTTCACGCCCGGCACGGTCACCGCGTTGCCGTCGATGGTGGTGCCGGGCAGTTCGGGACGTTCGGTATCCAGGATGGCCATCGCCACGCCGGCGTCGCGGCAGGGCTTGATCGAGCGCGGATGCAGCACCTTGGCGCCGGTGGTCGCGATTTCCTGCGCTTCGTAATAGTCGAGGCGCGTCAGCAGGCGTGCGTCCGGCACTTCGCGCGGGTTGGCGCTGAACATGCCGGGCACGTCGGTCCAGATCTCCACGCGCTGCGCACCGAGCAGCGCGCCGAAGTAGGCCGCCGAGGTGTCCGAGCCGCCGCGTCCGAGGATGGCGGTGCCGCCATCGGCATGCCGCGAAATGAAGCCCTGGGTCAGCAGCATGCGGCTGGACTGCCCGGCGAAGGCGCGCCGCCAGTCCTGGTCGGGCGCGGTATTGCACGATACCGACAGCCGTTGCGCCCACGGGCTCTGGTTGGGCAGGAAGTTGGCCTGCAGCCAGTGCCGCGCATCGACCCAGCCGAAGTCCAGGCCCTGCGCGCGCAGGTAAGCCACGCCCAGCGTGGACGACAGCAGTTCGCCCTGCCCCAGCACCTCGGCCTGCCAATCCAGGGTGCGCGCCGCGGCACGCGGATCGGACAGCAGGTTGCGTAGCGCCGCGAGGCGGTCGCCCAGCACGGCGTCGGCATCGAGTTCCAGTTCGGCGACGAAGTCGCGGTGCCGCTGCTCCAGCTTCGCCACGCGCTCGGCACTGTCGGCGGCGCCGTCGGCGATCGCGGTCAGTTCGTTGGTCACCCCGGACAGCGCCGACACCACCACCAGGATGCGCGCATCGTTTTCGTCCGCGCGTTTTTTCGCCAGCGTGCCGATCGTGTTCCAGCGATGGCGACGCGACACCGAGGTGCCGCCGAACTTGAGGACGATCCAACGATCAGACGCGGGGGTGGCAGGGGGCATGGATAGAATGGGGAGGAATGCCCGAACCCTTCGGGCGTGAACCCTCGATTCTAGCCCAAGCCCCCGCCTTCGACCGGACCGTACCGCATGCAACGACCTTCCCATCGCTACCTGCAGGTGGACGTGTTCGCCGACCGTCCCGGCGCCGGCAATCCGCTGGGCGTGGTGCTGGACGCGACCGGCTGGGACACCGCCCGCATGCAGACCTTCGCGGCCTGGACCAATCTGTCGGAAACGATCTTCTTCCTGCCGCCGACCACGCCCGCGGCCAGCTACCGCATCCGCATCTTCACGCCGCGGCAGGAGCTGCCGTTCGCCGGGCATCCCAGCGTGGGGGCCGCCTGGGTGGCACTGGAGACCGGCTTGGTCGCGGACACGGCCAAACTGGTGCAGGAGTGCGCTGCCGGCCTGTTGCCAATACAGCTCGAGGGCCACGGACCGGCGCGGAGCATCCAGCTGCGCGCACCGCGTGCGCGCCAGAGGGACACCGCGCCGTCGGACCAACCGTTGCAGGCCGTCCTTGCCACGCTGCCGACCGCCGGCCTTGCGGCGGCGCTATGGAACAACGGACCGTCGTGGTGGCTGGTGGAACTGCAGGACGCTGATGCCGTGCGCCGACTGACGCCGGACCTGGCCGCGATCGCCGCTCTGACGCAGGCCACCGACGCGGTCGGTCTGGCGGTCTTCGGTCGCACCCCGGCCGGCAGCGACCACGATCTCGCGGTGCGAGCCTTCTGCCCGGCCGACAACATCCCGGAAGACCCGGTCACCGGCAGCGTCAACGCCTGCATCGCCGCCGCGCTGCATGCCGTCGATGCCTTGCCCGGACGCGAGAACCGCTACACCGCCAGCCAGGGCCGTGAACTCGGGCGCGATGGCCGCGTGGCACTGCAGGTCGATGCGGACGGTGAGGTCTGGATTGGCGGTCATGTCCAGTTGGTCATCGATGGCCGGGTGACTTGGTAAGCTGCGCGACCCCCACGCGACAACGCCCCCCATGACCCTCCGCCGCTACGTCCAGCTGGACGTATTCGCCGACCGCCCCGGCGCCGGCAATCCGCTGGCCGTCGTCCTCGACGCAGCCGGCCTGGATGACGCCGCCATGCAGGCGATCGCCCGCTGGACACGCCTGCCGGAAACCACCTTCGTGTTCGCGCCCACGCAGCCGGGCGCCAGCTATGCCGTGCGCATGTTCAGCCCACGCCGCGAAGTGCCGTTTGCCGGCCATCCCAGCGTGGGTACCGCGCATGTCGTGCTCGACGCCGGACTGGCCACGCCGGTCGATGGCCTGCTGATGCAGGAAGGTGCGGTGGGCGTACTGCCGTTGCGGGTGGACGACGCAGGCACGTCCCGCACCATCGCCGTGCGCACGCCCCGCGCGCAGGTGGTGAGGGTCGGCGAACCCACCACGGACGACGCCTTGCGCGCCGCGCTCGCGAACCTGCCCGCCGGCGATCTTCCGCCGGCGCTGGTCGACGGTGGTCGCCGCTGGTGGCTGGCGGACGTCCGCGACGAAGCCACGCTGCGCGGCGCCACGCCGGACTGGGACGCCATCGGCGCACTCGCCCGCGCCACCGAGAGCATGGGCGTCTGCGCGTACGCGCGCACGCCAGGCCAGGACTACGACCTGGCGGTACGCGCCTTCGTCGGTGCGCCGGCCGCGTTCGAGGACGCCGCCTCCGGTGCCGCCAACGCCACCCTCGCCGCCTGGCTGGCCTCGCGCGATGCGCTGCCCGGCCGCGACGGCCGCTACACCGTCAGCCAGGGGCGCGAAGTCGGCTACGACGCACGCCTGCAGCTGCGCGTGGACGAAGCCGGCAACGTCTGGTCGGGCGGCCACGTGCGCACCATCGTCAGCGGCCAGATCGACTGGTAGCGGAACCCGCTTCCTGTGGGAGCGACGTGAGTCGCGAAAGCGCGGTCTTCGACAACGCCAGCGGCAACAGGCGGCGGGGAGCGATCGCGACTGACGTCGCTCCCACAACAGCGGACCCTACTCCGCCTCGTAGACCGCCTTGCCGTCGACCCAGGTCGAGCGCACGTGCAAGTCGTCGAGCTGCTCGCCGGGAATCGCCAGCGGGTCCTCATCGAGGATGACGAAATCCGCGCGCAGCCCGGGCGCAAGCCGGCCGACGCTCGCTTCGTCGTGTGCCGCCCAGGCCGCATCGGCGGTGAAGCCGCGCAGTGCCTCGGTGGCGCTGAGACGCTCTTCGGCGCGCCAGCCACCGTCCGGATGGCCGTGCGCATCCTGTCGCGTCACCGCCGCGTGCAGGCCGCGCCGCGGATCGACCGATTCGACCGGAAAATCCGAGCCCAGCGCCAGTTTCACGCCACTGCCCTGCAACCGCTGCCAGGCGTAGGCACCGGTGATGCGCACCGGGCCCAGCCGGTCCTGTGCCCACGGCATGTCCGAGGTCGCGTGCGTCGGCTGCATGGACGCGATGACGCCGAGTGCGGCGAAGCGCGGGAATTCCTCCGGCGCCACCACCTGCGCATGCTCGATGCGCCAGCGATGGTCGGTCTTCGCGGCATCGCCCAGCACGCGCTGGTAGGCGTCCAGCACCAGCCTGTTGCCGCGGTCGCCGATCGCGTGCGTCGCCACCTGCACGCCGCAGCCGCGCGCCTTGCGCATGGCCGACTCCAGCGCCGCCGGTTCGGTCACCAGCAGGCCACGGTTGCCGGGATCGTCGCTGTAGTCTTCCAGCAGGGCCGCGCCGCGGCTGCCCAGCGCGCCGTCCGCGTACAGCTTCACCCCGCGCATCTGCAGGCGACCGCCCGCATGACGGTACAGGCCGGTGGAACAGAGATCGTCCAGCGCGTCGCTGTCGCCATCGGCATAGGCTTCGATCCGCAGCGGCAGGCGTCCCTCGTCGGCGAACTGCTTCATCAGCGCCAGGTCCGCGTGCGACACGCCCATGTCGTGCACCCCGGTCAGCCCGTTGCGCACGGCGGCCTGCGTCGCCTTTTCCAGCGCCTGACGGCGATAGGTCGCGTCGGGCGCCGGCACCACGGCATTGACCAGCGCCATGGCGGCATCGATGAAGACACCGCTCGGCCGACCATCGACACGCTCGATGCGTCCGCCCTCGGGCTGCCAGTCGCCATCCAGCGGACGCGGCGCCTTTGCCGCCGCCGCGCGCAGCGCCGCGCTGTTCGCCCAGCCGGCATGGCCGTCCACGCGTTCGAGCCAGACGGGGCGTTCGGGGAAGGCAGCGTCGAGATCGGCGGCAGACGGAAAGGTCTTCCCCGGCCAGTCGTTCTGGTCCCAGCCACCGCCGAGCAGCCAGGCATTCGGGGGCAACTGCTTCTCGAAGGCGCGCAGGCGCGCGATCACCTCGTCCTTGTCGCGCGCATCCACTAGGTCGGCACGCATCAGCGCGTAGCCCAGCCCCATGACGTGGCCATGGGCATCGATCAGGCCGGGGATGACGGTCTTCCCGGATGCATCGACGCGCTTCGCATCGAGATAGCGTTGCTGCAGTTCGCGGGCGCTGCCGACCGCCAGGATGCGGCCCTGCGCATCCCAGGCCATCGCTTCGGCCACCGGCCGCGCCGGATCGGAGGTATGCACGCGTGCGGCGGTGACGACCTGCACCTGCGCCTGCACGGCACCCGCCCACACCACCAGACTGCCCATTCCCCATGCCAGACGCCGCATGCCGCACTCCCGCTGTTGAGCCAGCGCAGGACTATGCGCGGTGATGCGCGCGACGGCAACGTTCGCAGGCAACAAGAAAGGGGCATTGCGGCCCCTTGTGATGGTGTTTCCCTGCGCGCTGCGCCGCGTACCCGCTGACAGGCGGCCTCACTCCGGCCGCACGTCGACGCGCACGCGCATGCGGTCGCCGGGGTGGTAACCGGTGCGGGTCTGGTAGGTGCGACCGGCGTATTCGTAGGTCACGTCATAACCGGAGACGCGTCCGTCGCCGTAATAATCGTCGCCACGACCGTCATTCACCGGCACCGGGTCGCAGACACGCACCTGGCCGCGCTGCACCTGGCGGTTGCGCTGGGAAGTGTCGTAGATGGAGCGCCCCGCCATGCCACCGACCATCGAACCGACAGCGGTGCCGACGTAGCGGCCGCTGCCATCGCCGACCTTGCTGCCCAGCACCGCGCCGGCGATGCCACCGATGACCGTGGCGACCGTGCGCCCGGCGTCGGTGCCACCGGCGGGATAGCGCCGGTCGCCGTAGCCGTCCTGCCCGTAGACGTCGCGGTAGTCGCCATTGTCGTAGACGTCGTCCGGGCCGCGGTTGCCGTAGACGTCGTCGCGATAGCCGTCGCGCGCGTACACGTCGTCGGCGTCGCGGTAATAGCACTGGGATGACGTCGCGCCACGCGTATCGCGGTAGCCGCCGTCGATGATGGGGTCGACGCGTACCACGCGTGCGTAGTCGTAATAGGGTTCGTCGCGGTCGGTGGTGCCGTAGTGGCGCACGGACTGGGCGGACGCCACGCCGGTGGCAAGCAGGCCGGCAGCCAGCACGGCGGCGGAAAGACGCTTCATGTCGGGAACTCCCCACGCCGGAGTGGCGTGGACGCATGCTCGGCCCGCGCGGGTGAAATCGGGCTGAACTCAGCCGTCCGGCACGGGCCGGTTTAGCCATTCGACAGCTTGCACGGCGATGTCCGCCGCTTCGCGGCCCAGCAGCGGCCCGACATGCGAGCCTGAAAGCGTTTGCAGCAGGTCCATCTCCCACGCACCGGCGAGCGAACGGCTGAGCGCGGGCGGCACGTCGGCGTCCTCGCGCGACGCGATCAACAGCGTGGGACAGGAGGGCCGCGACAGCGCCACGCCCGCATGGGCTTCGCGCAGCACGGCACCCGACTCGTCGCGCCAGTGACGGAACGCGAACAGGACGCTCGCCTCGTCGGCATCGCCCAAGGCGCGGCGGGTGCCCGCCAGTCGCGCAGTGCGCTGCCAGGGCACCACGTCCTGCCATGCGCGCGCCGGCAGTTCCCGCTGCCATGGCGCAGGCGGCAACGGGTTCACGAGGACCGCGGCATCGGCGGCATCGGCCACGCCAAGCGCGAGCATGCCACCCAGGCTGGCGCCGACCACCGCGCGTGGACGCGGCAGGGTCGCCAGCGCATCGCGCACCTGGCGCAGGTAATCGCCGAAGCCGGTGGCCGCGAGTCCCGCGGCCACCGGCTGCAGATCCGGCGCGGACACGACGATGCCCGCCGCCTCCCACACGCCGCGCCACACATTCCATTCCCAGCCTCCGCCACCGGCGCCATGCACCAGCAGCGCAGCCCGGACTGCGGTCAAAGCAGCGTCGCCTCCAGCGACACCGGCACCGACAGCGCACGCGAGATCACGCATCCCGCCTTCGCCTGCTGGGCGATCTCCTCGAACTGCGCCGCGCTGATGCCCGGCACATTCGCCGTGACCGTCAGCTTGATGCCGGTGACGGTCGGGCCCGGGTCCATGCCCGGCTCCATCGTCGCCTCGGCGCGCGTCTGTAGCTTGTCCGGCGTGAAGCCGGCCTTGCCCAGCACCGCCGACAGCGCCATGGTGAAGCAGCCGGCATGCGCGGCCGCCAGCAGCTCTTCCGGGTTGGTGCCCTTCTCGTCGCCGAAGCGGGTCTTGAAGGAATAGTTCTGTCCTTCGAACAGGCCGCTCTGTGGCGTGCTCAGCGTGCCCTTGCCGGCCTGCAGGTCACCGCTCCACACCGCATCGGCATAACGCTTCAAAGCCATGGTCGTGCTCCATCGTGGTCAGGGGAGCGCAGGGTACACCCGTGGATGTTCACGGCATGTACCGCAGTGCGGCTTGACCCCGCCCGTCGGCATGCCGATGCTGGCCGTCCGCCATGACCGCCCGCCGAGCGCCACGCTCACGGGATGCGCTCTGCCCGGACAGCCATGACGGCCCTTCGACCCCAACCTTCGGGAGGAACGGCCTCATGTCGTACAGCACACAACAGATCCGCAACGTGGCCCTGGCGGGCCACCCCGGCGCCGGCAAAACAACCTTGTTCGAAGCCCTGCTGCATGCCGGCGGCGCCCTCCAGGTGGCAGGCACCATCGAACGCGGCACCACCGTCTCGGACCACGATCCGATCGAGAAGGCCCGCGGCCATTCCATCGACACCGCCATCGCCAGCACCGACCACGGCGGCATGCACGTCAACCTGATCGACACCCCCGGTTACCCCGAATTCCGCGGACCGGCGCTGTCGGCCTTCTCGGCGGTGGACACCGCGCTGATTGTCGTCGACGCCGATGCCGGCGTCGCGCACGGCACGCGCCGGCTGATGGAGCGGGCGCGCGAGCGCAACCTGTGCCGCGCCATCGTCATCAACAAGATCGACCATGAGGGCGCGGACTGCGCCGGCGTGCTGGCGGCGCTGCGCGAGGAATTCGGGCCGGAAGTGCTGCCGCTCAACCTGCCGGCGAACGGCGGCAAGGCGGTGGTCGACTGCTTCGGCCAGGCGGCGGGCGACTCCGACCTGGGTCCGGTGGCCGACTGGCACCAGAAGATCATCGACCAGGTGGTGGAGGTCAACGAGACGGTGATGGAGCACTACCTGGACCTGGGCGAAGGCGGCCTCTCCGGCGAGGAACTGCACGACGCCTTCGAGCAGTGCCTGCGCGAGGGGCACCTGGTCCCGGTGTGCTTCGCCTCGGCACGCACGGGCGTCGGGGTGAAGGAACTGCTGGACGTGGCCGAGCGCCTGTTCCCCAATCCCGCCGAAGCCAACCCGCCGCCGTTCGTGAAACTCAACGGCAGCGGCCCTCAACCGATCGAGGCCGTGCCGGATCCGCGCGCGCATGTCATCGCCGACGTCTTCAAGATCGTCAACGATCCGTTCGTCGGCAAGCTCGGCATCTTCCGCGTCTACCAGGGCACGCTGAAGAAGGACACGCAGTTGTTCGTCGATGACGGCAAGAAGCCGTTCAAGGTCGGCCACCTGTTCAAGCTCAAGGGCAAGGACCACGTTGAAGTCGACCAGGCCATCCCGGGCGACATCGCGGCAGTGGCTAAGGTCGACGACCTGCATTTCGACGCGGTGCTGCACGACAGCCACGACGAGGACCACCTGCATCTGGCGCCGATCGCGTTTCCCAGGCCGATGTTCGGCCTGGCGATCGAGGCGGCCAGCAAGGGCCAGGAACAGAAGCTGTCCATCGCCCTGCAGAAGCTGGCCGAAGAGGACCCGGCGTTCGTCGTCGAGCATCAGCCTGAGTTGAACGAAACCGTCATCCGCGGCCTGTCCGACCTGCACCTGCGGGTGATGCTGGAACGGCTGAAGGAACGCCATGGCGTCGAGGTGAAGACCCGGCCGCCGCGGATCGCCTACCGCGAAACCATCGGCGCGAAGGCGGACGGCCACCATCGCCACAAGAAGCAGACCGGCGGCGCCGGCCAGTTCGGTGAAGTATCGCTGCGCATCGAACCGCTGCCGCGTGGGGGCGGCTTCGAATTCGTCGACGAAGTGAAGGGCGGCACCATTCCGGGCCAGTTCCTGCCGGCGGTGGAGAAAGGCGTGCGCCAGGTGCTGGGCAGCGGCGCGATCGCCGGCTATCCGCTGCAGGACCTGCGGGTGGTCGTGCACGACGGCAAGCACCATGCGGTGGACAGCAAGGAGGTCGCGTTCGTCGCCGCCGGCAAGAAGGCGTTCCTCGACGCCATCGCCAAGGCGCGGCCGCAGGTGCTGGAGCCGGTGGTCGACCTGGAAGTGGCCGTACCCGAAGCGCAGGTCGGCGACATCACCGGCAACCTCGCGGGCAAGCGCGCCCGCATCAACGGCACTGACGCGGTGCGCGGCGAGATCGTGGTGAAGGCGCAGGTGCCGCTGGCGGAACTGGAAGGCTACGCGGCGGAGCTCAAATCCATGACCGCCGGCCAGGGCCGCTACAGCCTGGATTTCAGCCACTACGAACCCGTTCCTCCCGGCGTGCAGCAGAAACTGGTGGATGCCTACAGGCCACGGCACGACGACGATTGAGCGTCGCAGGGGTGCGGCATCCGGTCGCGGCGGAGCGCGACGGATGCCGCTTGCGGCGCACACGCCAAAGGTGATTCGGTCGTACCGACAGGCGATTTCCGACGCGCGGCGACGGGAAATTGCAGAAAAAGCGAAAAAAAAGGCATTTCAGGGCCTTCCTGCCCTTGGCGCCGCCAGTTGTTTGCCCTACATTTCGCTTGCCGATGCGATCGGCCCGATTACCCAACCACTCGACAGTAGAGACAGGACACATGGCAAAGAGCACCAAGAAGGCCGCGCCGAAGAAGGCCGCCAAGAAAGCTGCACCGAAGGCCGCCGCCAAGCCGGCCGCGCCGAAGCCGATCAAGGAAGCGCTGAGCAAGTCGGGCCTCGTCGCCCACATCGCCGAAGCTACCTCCGTGGCCGCCAAGGACGTCCGCGCCGTGCTGGCTTCGCTGGAAAGCGCCGTGCACGCCTCCGTCAACAAGAAGGGCGCCGGTTCCTTCACCCTGCCGGGCCTGCTGAAGATCAGCGCCGTCAACGTGCCGGCCAAGCCGAAGCGCAAGGGCATCAACCCGTTCACCAAGGAAGAGCAGTGGTTCGCCGCCAAGCCCGCCTCGGTGAAGGTCAAGGTCCGTCCGCTGAAGAAGCTGAAGGACGCCGCGGCCTGATCGCTGCGCTTCCATCGCGTGCACGAAGGGACGGCCTGGCCGTCCCTTCTTTTTTGCGCGTGTCATGCGGACCGTGGTTGTTCCCTTTTTGTAGAGCGGAGCTTGCTCCGCTGCTTTCCGGTCCTGTTGGCGGACGCAAGCCGAAAAAGCAAAAGCAGTCGAGCAAGCTCGACTCTACGGCGATCCCCCTGCCATCCGTCACCCTTGTCCTGACGGCGGGTAGCCCTCAGATCGGGGAGACATCCCTCCACGCAAGGTACCGACCGCATGAAGATCCAGGGCTTCCTCGACCATCTGCTGAAATCCTCCAGCGGCAATGGCAGCGTGCTGAACGCCGACTTCGGCAAGGGCGCGATCTCCGGCGGTGCGCTGGGCCTGCTGCTCGGCAAGAACAAGACCACCCGCAAGCTGGCCACGTATGGCGGCCTGGCGGCGATCGGGGTGATGGCGTATCGCGCTTACGGCGACTACAAGCAGCAACAGGGCGGGTTCGCCGCGGGCGCCACGCCGCAGACCGTGGATCGCCTGCCGCCGCCGCAGGTGGAACTTCACAGCCAGGCGATCCTGACGGCGCTGGTCGCGGCGGCGAAAGCCGATGGCCACATCGACGCGCGCGAGCGCGAGGTGATCGAAGGCGAATTCGCCCGCGTCGGTACCGATGGCGAGCTGCAACAGTGGCTGCATGCCGAACTGGAGAAGCCGCTGGATCCGGCCGAGGTCGCGCGTGCCGGCAGTACGCCGGAGATCGCGTCGGAAATGTATCTCGCCAGCCTGATGGTCGCCGACGAGCAGAGTTTCATGGAGCGCGCCTACCTGGATGAACTGGCCAAACAGTTGAAGCTGGATCCGTCGCTGAAGTCCCAGCTGGAACGCCAGCTGGCGCAGATGCAGACGCCTGCGTCGTCCTGATCCGCATGGGGCGACCGGCCGTGCGCCGCCTGCGGCGCCTCGCATGGACGATGCTGTCGCTGGCGGTGCTGGCCCTGCTGCTCGCCTGGGCGTGGGGCCAGCCCTTCATGGCGTCCCCGCGCATGCTGTGGGACATCTCGCGCGCATCGCCGCCGCGTGAACTGCCGGTGCCCGTGCAGGGCGTGCGGGCGCGGCAGATCGCCGACACCTTCGGCGCCCCCCGTGGCACCGACCGCACCCACCAGGGCGTGGACATCTTCGCCGCGCGCGGCACGCCCATCGCCAGCGCGACGCGCGGCATCGTGGTCTCGGTCCGCGACGGCGGGCTGGGCGGGAAACAGGTGTGGGTGCTGGGCCCTGGCCGCGAGCGTCACTACTACGCCCACCTGGACGACTGGGCGGCGGACCTGTCCACCGGGCAGGTGGTGCATCCCGGCGACGTGCTGGGTTACGTGGGTACCACCGGCAACGCGCAAGGCACGCCGCCGCATCTGCACTACGGCATCTACGGCGTGCAGGGCGCCTACGATCCGCTGCCGCTGTTCAAGGCGCACGCCGCCGCCCGCTGACTGAACCGCGGCGCCACCCGACGGAACAGTCCATCGCGGTGGCGGCCCTCGTTCCACCTGGGGCACGGGCCTATCTTGGAACTGTCCCCGCCGCGCCCTGCTCCGCCGCCATGCCCAATGATTCCCACCGCTACCGCATCACCGTAACGCCGATCGAACGCGACGGCCAGCCCTGCCAAGGCCGCTGCACCATCGAGTTCGAACACGCCTGCCACGACGACTGGATGCGCATCCTCGAGAACGTCCAGCGCCAGCGCGGCCTCACCGGCGACGAGCGCGCCGCGCTGGTTGTCGGCACCAAGCTGCTCAGTGGCCTGATGCTGGACCACCGCAAGGACGCCGACGACCTGTTCGCCCCGTTGCGGCCGCACATGGGCGAGTTCATCGCCTCGCTGAAGGCGCGCGGCCGCGACGCCGGCTGACATCGCGACGGGCGCACGCCAGCCTGTCGGCGATGAAAGTCCGCCACGCCGACGACGCCCGTGCACTCGAAGACATTCCCAACATCGGGCAGTCCATCGCCGGCGACCTGCGTGGCATCGGCATCGCCCACCCGCAGGACCTGCGCGGCCAGGATCCGTACGTGCTCTACCGGCGCGTGAACGAGACCACCGGCCAGCGCCACGATCCCTGCCTCTGCGACTGCTTCATCGCCGCCGTGCGCTTCATGGAAGGCAGCGGACCGGTGCCCTGGTGGCACTACACCGCCGAGCGCAAGCGACACTTCCTGCAGCAGCCTGCCGGTTAGCCCTTGGACAGGCAGCGCCGGCTAAGGTGCGGCGACCCGTCACGGAGCTTCCCATGCGTACACGCCGACGCTTCCTGGTCGCCGCCCTCGCCGGCACCGCCACCCTCGCCCTCGCCGGCTGCGAAACGCTCAACACCGTCACCGGTCTGCTGGGCAACCAGATCAACTTCACCCAGCCGCAGCTGCAGCGCTATCTCAACCAGAGTTTCCCCCGCGAGTTCGACAAGCTCGGCGGCCTAGTGTCGGCCACGCTGACCAATCCGCGGTTGAGCATTCCCTCCGGCGACGACCGGCTGCGCCTGGACTTCGACATCGGCGTCAGTGCGCTGGGCGCGCGCGACGTCAGCCGGGGGCACTTCGCGCTGGCCAGCCGCCTTCGCTACGACCCTGCCACCCGCGGCCTGCACCTGGACAACCCGGAGATCCTGTCGGTCGATGTTCCCGGCAGCGGCTCGCTGATGTCCGGCGGCACCCGCCAGCTGGTCAACACCGTGCTGGCCGAATACGCACGCAGCGAGCCGGTCTACCGGATCGACAACGACATCCTGCAGCGCCTGCCCGCCAGCAAGCGGATCGGCAGCACGCTGATCGAAGACGGCCGCGTGGTCATCCACCTGCAATGAGGTAGTCCGATGAAGACCCTGATCGCCCGCATCGCGTTGCTTTCCGCACTCCTGCTGCCGCCGGTCGCCATGGCCGACAGCGGCAGCGTGCTGCGCTTCGATGCCACCCAACTGCAGGCCGCCGCGCGCAGCGGCTTTCCGGTGGAGCACGCGCTGCTGGAAGGCTTCGCGTCCCTCACCCTGACCGACCCGCAGGTGCGCATTCCCGTGCCGGGCGAGCGCCTGCAGTTGCAGATGGACTACGACGTGATGCTGGCCAATGGCGACCGCCTGGAAAACGGCAACGTGGTGGTCAGCAGCGGCCTGCGCTACGACCCGGGCACGCGCGGCCTGCACCTGGTGGATCCGCAGCTGGAGCACGTGGGTACCGGCGCGGCCGGTCGCGGCCTGCCGGGCGGCTCACGCGAAGCGCTGCAGCAGTTGATCCGCGAGTACGCCAACACCCGGCCGCTGTACCGGCTGACCGACGAGGATCTGGCGCAGGTGCCGGGCACCCTGTCGGCCGAGTCGCTGCGGATCGATGACGGCCATGTGGAACTGCGGCTCGCCCCGGGCACCACGCCCTGACCCCGGGCGATACCGACGCGCCGTCCATGCGCGACGGCGACGGGCTCAGATCTCGAAGCGGTAACTCAGCTTGACCACCAGTTGTTCGTCGTCGCGCAGGCGCAGGCTGTCCTGCAGCAGGCCGTCCACGCCTTCGGTGCCGGTGCGCTGTTCGTAGCCGCCGCGGGCGTACACCACGTACAGGTAGGACAGCGGCGCCAGTTCGTAGCGGTAGCGGATCTGGAAGCCCAGGTTGCGCACGCTGAAGTCGTCCACGGCCTCGGTCGTCGCCACGGCGTGGCCGCGCGCATCGAAGCGCCACGCATCGTGCACGCGCGCATCCAGCGCGATGGCCTGCATCTTCACCCGCAGCTCGTGGCGCGGATCGATCACCCAGTCCAGGCCGGCATTGAGATCGACCTGGCGACGGGTGAACCCTCCCACCAGGTCTTCGCGCTGCCACACCAGCCAGTCCGGGGTGTAGATCGCGTAGCCGCCGGCGTAGACACTGAAGGCATCGCTGACGAAATACGTGGCGGTATACCCCAGGCCCGCGCCCGCCTTGCGGTTGCCCGCCAGGCCGCCGGTGAACGCCTCCAGCTCGGTCTCGTGCGCCCAGTTGCCCTTGCGCGGCCGCTCGTACTCGAAGTAGGTGTTGAAGTTCGCCGGCATCGTCACCACGCCGTTGCCGCGCAGCAGCGTGTCGTTCAGGCCGGCGCTGTTGACGTTGATCTGGGCGTACTCGTAGCTGCCGTTGCGCAACTGGCCTTCGCGGCTCATGCGGAACTGGTCGTTGAGCTTGTCGCCATGGTTGTTGTGGCTGCTGCTGACGCGCCAGCGCCAGTCCTTGGAGGAATAACGCGAGCCTTCCGGCAGGCCGGTGAAGCGCTTGCGCACTTCCCAGTGCAGGTAATTGGTGCTGTTGCGCGACAGGTAGCCGAAGTCGTTGAGCTGCAGGTCGTTGCCGAAGTGCATGGCGATCCATTGCTGGCGCCAGCCGTCGTCCATCTCGTAGTCGGCCCACAGCGTCGCGCCGATGTCGTCGGTGTCGGTGCCGGCCTGCACGATGCGGCTGCCCAGCAGGCGGGTGCGCACGTTCCAGCGCGCGGTCGGCCGCCAGTTGTGGTCCACGCCCAGCACGGTGGCGTCGCGGTCGCGCCAGGGATCGTCCACGCGGGTCAGCATCGCGCCGAGGTTCTGCTTCTCGAAATCGCGCACCAGCCGCAACGCGTGGTAGCTGCGTCCGGTCGCCCCGTCCTCATCGGCCGAGAACAGGCCGTAGTTCGCCTTGCCCAGGCTGCCGTTCAACTTCACCGCCGCGGTGATGTCGCCGGTGCTGCCCACGCGCCGGGTATACAGCTGCTGGCTGTCGTCCGACGGCGTGGTCAGCTCGAAGATGCCCTGGTTCTCGGTGAAGAACGGGCGCTTGTCGCTGATGAAGGTCTCGGTGGCGCTGAAGTTGACGACCAGGTCGTCGGCCTCGACCTGGCCGAAGTCCGGCTTCAGCGTGGCGGTCAGCTGGAAGCGGCCATTCGGCTTCCAGAACAGGTCGGCGCCAGCGTTGAGGTCGCCGCCGCTGCGGACGTTGTCGTACAGGCCCGACACGAACGGCGTGATGGCGAGCAGCGACTGGTCGAAGCGCGGCACCGTGACCGGGGCGAAATCCGACAGGAAGCGCGCACGCTCGAAGCTGGCCTGCGGCCACGCCATGCGCTCGCCGGTGGCGCCGATCACGCGCGCCAGGAACACCTTCAGGGTGCGCTGGCCATCGGTGCCGTCGCGCATCGGCGCGGTATGCCACGGAATGAGCAGCTCGACCGACCAGCCTTCTTCGTCCTCGCTGACCGCGTGGCGCCACTGGCCATCCCAGTCGCTGCTGAACTGGCTTTCATTGGTGATGATCTCGTCGGCGATGCCGCCGGTGGAACTGACAGTGAAGGCGTAGCCGGTGCGGCCGTCGCCGTCGAAGTCGATGAAGGCGTTGATGCGGTCGACCTGCGCGTCGAAGTCGCGCTGCACCTTCTGCCGCGTGCGCGGCACGCTGGCCGGATGGGTGGCGTGGAAGGCGATGGCCAGGCCGTCCGGGGTGGCCAGGATCCAGGCCTCGGTCGGCAGCGAGCCGGGCTCGCCGGTCAGCGGCTGGGTCTTGCGGAAGTCGGTGACGTGGCGCGCGCCCTGCCATTCGGCGGGATCGATGCGGCCGTCGATCTCGACGGCCTGGACGGCACTGCAGGGGATGGCCAGCGCGAGCGCGCAGGCGAGGCGGGAGAGGGTCATGGCAGGGGGTGGTGGTCCGGTGCGCGCAAGGTAGCGACGGAAATCACGGACCACACCTGCCTTCGGTCATTTCAACCTTCGGCGTTCCTGCGGCATCCGTGCCTGTGAAGGTGCGTCGCCGTCAGCGGCCTTTCTTGGGTTGCAGCATCGTACCGGTGCA
Organism: Pseudoxanthomonas sp. LH2527; assembly: GCF_022539275.1. NCBI lineage: Bacteria > Pseudomonadati > Pseudomonadota > Gammaproteobacteria > Lysobacterales > Lysobacteraceae > Pseudoxanthomonas > Pseudoxanthomonas sp. LH2527. The sequence continues at coordinate 51,964 of NZ_JAKZBW010000008.1, forward strand.
CTTCTTGCTGCCGCAACGGCAGGCCCAGACCTTCTTCAGGCGGGCAGTGTGCGGTTCGGCCAGCACGATGCCGTAGTTGTAGGTCAGTTCCTCGCCCGGCTTGATCGCGCGGATCGCCTCGATGAACACCTTGTCCTTCTTGCGGTTCTTGCCGTCGTGCTCCTCGATCACGGCTTCGCAGTTCGGGTCGCAGCTGTGGTTGATCCAGCGCGCCTTGTTGCCCTTGTGGTTCGCGTCGATGACGTATTCGTCGTTGAGCGTGAACAGGAAGGTGTGGCCGGAATCGACGTCGCCGGTGTCGTCGGCGTCCACTTCGTCATGCGTGCGGCGCTTGCCCTTGTACTCCACCACGCGCTCGCCCTTGCCGATCGGGGCGATGGCGAACACGCCGTTGCCGTGGATGTCGGATTGGCGGGCTTCGATCTTGCGGGGCATGCGGCGTCCAGGGCAGAGGTGAGGGCGCGATTCTCGCCCATGCGTGCGGGATTCCCAAATCCGCGCCTGAATCGCGGCCGACAACCGTATGGCCGGTCCGCGCGGGACGGCGCGTTCGATGGCGCATTCCCCTTGCACAACCGTTGCCATCATGCCGATCCGTTTCCTGATGCTCCCCGCCCTGGCGCTGCCCCTGGCGGCCTGCCAGCCCGAGTCGCCGCGCGCCGTCGCGGTGCTGCCCGCCCCGCAGGCATCCGATGCCGACCTGCTTGCGCGCGGCGAATACCTGGTGCGGATCGCCGGCTGCAACGACTGCCACACGCCGGGCTATGCGGAGTCCGGCGGCACCGTGTCGCGGGACACCTGGCTGGTCGGGTCGCCGATGGGCTTCCACGGCCCGTGGGGCACCACCTATCCCAGCAACCTGCGGCTGCGCATGCAGCAGCTGACCGAAGCGCAATGGATGGAATACAGCACCAACCTGCGCACGCGCCCGATGATGCCCGACTTCGCCGTGCGTGCGATGAGCGAGGACGACCGCCGCGCGATCTACCGCTTCGTGCATGCGCTGGGCGCGGCTGGCCAGGCCGCGCCCGAGGCTCTGCCGCCGGGCAAGACGCCGCCGATACCGTACATCGGCATGGTGTTGCCGCCCGCCGCGGAGGCGCCGGCCGCGAAGTGAGCGACCGGCGTTCGCCTCACGCCCACGGGAAGACGCGGCCGTTGAACATCCAGACCAGCCCCATCGCCAGGCCGAACACGGTCCAGAACAGCTGGCCCATGCCACGGAACAGCTTCACCGCCAGATAGATGCCGCCGATGGCCAGCAGCACGCGCCAGAGGAAGCGCTGGTCCAGGCCGCGGGTGGACGGGGCGGTGTCGGCGTGGCCGTGCATCGTGTTCATGAGGGGAATCCTTCGATAGGAGACTGTCCGGGAGTGGACGGGGCCCATCTTCCCGACCCGGGCGCCCCTGCATCAGTCGCAGCCGTCAGCCATCGCGGGTGACATCAGTCAGGCCCTACCGGAGCGGATGAACGGGGAAAACCGCGGGGTTTGAGCGCGGCGGCGCGAAAGCGTACAATTTCGGTACGTTTTCTGGACCTCCTTTCCCGATGCTCCGCGTCACCAAGCTCACCGACTACGCCACCGTGGTCCTGACCGTGCTCGCCGCCCGGCCGGGCGAGGTGCTCAGTGCGTCCGACCTGGCCGAACACTCCGGCCTGGAGACGCCCACCGTCAGCAAGGTGCTGAAGCCGCTGGCGCAGGCCGGCCTGGTGGAAGGCCTGCGCGGGGTGCATGGCGGCTACCGCCTGAGCCGCGGCGCGGCCGACATCACCCTGGTGGAGATCGTCGAGGCCATGGAAGGTCCGCTGGCCATGACCGAATGCAGCCAGAGCGAAAGCCAGTGCGGCATCGCCCAGAAATGCGGCGCGCGCGCTAACTGGCGGCTGATCAACGACGTGGTGGCCGACGCCCTGCGCGGCTTCACCCTCGCCCAGATGATCGCGCCGCCCCCCTCCTCTTCCGACGACGTGCGCAGGCGACCCATCGCCGTGCAGGTCGCGACCCGCTGAACCGCAGGCAGCCCGATGGCCACCGAAAACGCTGAAATCCTGGAACAGCTGGGACGTCGCTACGACGCCGGCTTCATCACCGACATCGAATCCGATTCGCTGCCGCCCGGCCTCGGCGAGGACGTCGTGCGCGCCCTGTCGGCGAAGAAGGAAGAGCCCGAATGGATGACCGAATGGCGCCTGGCGGCCTACCGCCACTGGCTGACCATGCCGGTGCCGCATTGGGCCAAGCTGAAGATCGCGCCGATCGACTTCCAGGCGATCAGCTATTACTCCGCGCCGAAGGCCAAGTACGCCTCGCTCGACGACGTGCCGCAGGAACTGCTGGACACGTACGACAAGCTGGGCGTGCCGCTGCACGAGCGCGCCAGGCTGGCCGGTGTGGCGGTGGACGCGGTGTTCGACTCCGTGTCCGTCGGCACCACGTTCCGCAAGGAACTGGCCGAGAAGGGCGTGATCTTCTGCTCGATGAGCGAAGCCATCAAGGAACATCCCGAACTGGTCAAGCAGTACCTGGGCAGCGTGGTGCCGGTCGGCGACAACTACTTCGCCGCGCTGAACTCGGCGGTGTTCTCGGATGGCAGCTTCGTGTTCATCCCCAAGGGCGTGCGCTGCCCGATGGAACTGAGCACTTACTTCCGCATCAACGCCGGCCACACCGGCCAGTTCGAGCGCACGCTGATCATCTGCGAGGACAAGGCCTACGTCTCGTACCTGGAAGGCTGCACCGCGCCGATGCGCGACGAGAACCAGCTGCACGCGGCGGTGGTCGAACTGGTCGCGCTGGAAGACGCCGAGATCAAGTACAGCACGGTGCAGAACTGGTACCCGGGCGACGAGGAAGGCCGTGGCGGCATCTACAACTTCGTCACCAAGCGCGCCGAGTGCCGCGGCGACCGCAGCAAGGTGACGTGGACGCAGGTGGAAACCGGCTCGGCGATCACCTGGAAGTATCCGAGCTGCGTGCTGCTGGGCGACGACTCGACCGGCGAGTTCCACTCGGTCGCGCTGACCCATCACCGCCAGCAGGCCGATACCGGCACCAAGATGATCCACGTGGGCAAGCGCACCAAGTCCAAGATCGTCAGCAAGGGCATCAGCGCCGGCCGCGGCCAGAACACTTACCGCGGCCTGGTGAAAGTGGACCGCAACGCCGACGGCGCGCGCAACCACACCCAGTGCGACAGCCTGCTGATCGGCAAGCAGTGTGGCGCGCACACCTTCCCCTACATCGAGGTGAAGAACCCGACGGCGACGCTGGAGCACGAGGCCACCACCTCCAAGATCAGCGACGACCAGATGTTCTACTGCCGCGCCCGCGGGATCAGCCAGGAAGACGCGGTATCGATGATCGTCGACGGCTTCTGCAAGCAAGTCTTCCGCGAGCTGCCGATGGAGTTCGCAGTGGAAGCGAAGAAGCTGCTGGAAGTGTCGCTGGAAGGCAGCGTCGGGTAACAGGCTTTCCCTTCTCCCGCCGGGAGAAGGTGGCGCGAAGCGCCGGATGAGGGTGCGGCGGAATCGGGATGGTTCACCGCCAACGATGCCGCAGGACCCTCACCCCCACCCCTCTCCCGCCGGGAGAGGGGCCAAAAAGAATCAAACGGAAACGAACATGCTAAAGATCGACAACCTCCACGCCAGCGTCGCCGGCAAGGACATCCTCAAAGGCCTTTCGCTGGAGGTGAAGCCCGGTGAAGTGCACGCCATCATGGGCCCCAACGGCGCCGGCAAGTCCACGCTGGGCAACATCCTGGCCGGCCGCGAGGGCTACGAGGTCACCGCCGGCACGGTGGAGTTCGAAGGCAAGCCCTTGCTGGATCTGGAACCGGAAGAACGCGCCGCCGCCGGCATGTTCCTCGCCTTCCAGTACCCGGTGGAGATTCCCGGCGTCAACAACACCTACTTCCTGCGCGCGGCGCTCAACGCCCAGCGCAAGGCGCGTGGCGAGGCCGAGCTGGATTCCATGCAGTTCCTCAAGCTGGTGCGCGACAAGCTGGCCGTGCTGCACCTGAAGGACGAACTTCTGCATCGCGGCGTCAACGAAGGCTTCAGCGGCGGCGAGAAGAAGCGCAACGAGATCTTCCAGCTGGCCGTGCTGGAGCCGAAGCTGGCGATCCTGGACGAAACCGACAGCGGCCTGGACATCGATGCGCTGAAGAACGTCGCCGATGGCGTCAATGCGCTGCGCTCGCCCGACCGCGCCTTCCTGGTCATCACCCATTACCAGCGCCTGCTCGACTACATCAAGCCGGACGTGGTGCACGTGCTGGCCGGCGGCCGCATCGTCGAGACCGGTGGCCCCGAACTGGCGCTGGAACTGGAACAGCACGGCTATGCGTGGATCAAGGACCGCGTGGCGCCGGAGAAGGTCGCCTGATGAGCGCGCTGCTGGATTCCCTGTCGACGGGCTTCACCGGCGACGCCGCGCGCCGCGCCATGCTGGACGAGGCACTGCGCGACGGCCTGCCCGGCCCGCGCACCGAAGCCTGGAAGTACACCTCCCTGCGCCAGCTCGAGCGCCGCAGCTTCCAGCCGGTCGATGCGCTGCCGTCGCTGGACCCGATGCTGCTGGCCGACATTCCCGCGCCGCGTGCGGTGTTCGTCAACGGTCGCTACTCGGTGGCGCTGTCGCTGACGACGGACCTGCCCGACGGCGTCAGCCTGCAACTGCTGTCCGAAGCGCTGGCCGAAGGCGGCGACGCCGCGCGTTTCCTGCAACGCCGCTTCGAGCGCAGCGACGAGGTGTTCGCCCGCCTCAACGCCGCGCTCGCTACCGAAGGCGTGCTGCTGCGCGCAGAACCGGGCGCTATCAGCGGGCAGCCGCTGCACCTGGTCTTCATCGGCGCCGATGGCGGCACGGACCGTGCCTGGCACCTGCGCAACCTGATCGAGCTGCGCGCCGGTGCGGCATTGACGGTGGTCGAGCACCATCTCGCCGTCGACACCCACGCCCACTTCATCAATGCCATGAGCCATGTGCACCTGGCCAAGGATGCGCGCCTGACCCACGCCCGCATCGAGGCCGGCAGCGACCGTGCCACCACATTCCTGCGCACCGATGCCGTGCTCGCCCGCGAAAGCGAATACCGGCGGGTGGATCTGGAACTCGGCGGCGCGCTCTCGCGGCATGAACTGAACGTCCGGCTGGAAGGCGACCATGCGCGCCTGGTCGCCAACGGCGTGCTGTTCGCGCACGGCCGGCGCCATGTCGACACGCGGCTGGGCATCGACCACATCGGTCGCGACACCGCCTGCGAACTGACCTGGCGCGGACTGGGCGCGGATCGTGGCCGCGCGGTGTTCCATGGCGGCATCCTCATCCGCGAGGGTGCCGACGGCACCGACGCCGCGCTGTCGAACAAGAACCTGCTGCTGTCGGCCAACGCCGAGATCGACACCCAGCCTGTGCTGGAGATCCATGCCGACGAGGTCAAGGCGGCGCACGGCGCCACCGTCGGCCAGCTCGATGCGACCGCGATGTTCTACCTGCGCTCGCGCGGCCTGCCGCAGGCGGACGCGCAGCAGTTGCTGACCGCGGCCTTCTGCCGCGAGCCCCTGTCCGCGATCGACGAGCCGGTGCTGCGCGAGTTGCTGGTATCCCGCGTGGATGCGGCCCTGGCGGCGCTGGGCGCGGCATGAACCACGAAGCCGTCCACGCACCGACCGCAAGCGCCATCGACTGGGCGCGCGTGCGTGCGGACTTCCCGCTGCTGACGCGACAGGTCAACGGCAAGCCGCTGGTCTATCTGGACAGCGCGAACACGGGGCAGAAGCCCGCGTCGGTCATCCAGGCCGTCGACGACTTCTATCGCCAGCACAACGCCAACGTCAGCCGCGCCGTGCACACGCTGGGGACGGAAGCGACCGAGGCCTACGAGGGCGCGCGCAAGACCCTGGCGCGCTTCCTCAACGTGCGGCCGGACGAACTGGTGCTGTGCAGCGGCACGACGTTCGCGATCAACCTGGTCGCGTATTCGTGGGCGCTGCCGCGACTGACGGCCGGCGACACGATCCTGGTGTCGCGCATGGAGCACCACGCCAACATCGTGCCATGGCAGCTGGTCGCGCAGCGCACCGGCGCGACCATCAAGGTTGCGGAGATCCACGCCGACGGCACGCTCGACCTGGATGCGCTGCACGCGGCGATGACCGGCAACGTGAAGCTGCTCGCCATCACCCACACCTCGAACGTGCTGGGTACGGTCAACCCGGTGCGCGAAATCTGCCGCGAGGCCCGCAGGCGCGGCATCGTCACGGTCGTGGACGGCTCGCAGGCCGTCCCGCACCGCACGGTCGACATCGCCGCGATCGGCTGCGACTTCTATGCGCTGACCGGCCACAAGATGTGCGGACCGACCGGCACCGGTGCGCTGTGGGCGCGGCGGGAACACCTGCAGGCCATGCCGCCCTTCATCGGTGGCGGCGAGATGATCAAGGAAGTCAGTTTCGACGGTACCTTGTTCAACGACGCGCCGCACAAGTTCGAGGCCGGCACGCCCAACATCGCCGGCTTCATCGGCCTGGGCGCGGCGGTGGAGTACCTGGACGCTCTGGGCATGGCGAACGTGGAAGCGCGCGAGGCCGACCTGCTGGCGCATGCCACCGAGGAGCTGGACCGGATCGACGGGCTGCGCATTTTCGGCCGCGCAGCGGACAAGGCGGCGGTGATCTCGTTCCTGATCGAAGGCGCGCACGCGCACGACCTGGCCACCCTGCTCGACCTGGACGGTGTCGCCGTCCGTTCCGGCCAGCATTGCGCGCATCCCCTGCTGCAGTTCTATGGCGTGGCCGCGACGCTGCGTGCGTCCTTCGCGTTCTACAACACGCACGAGGAAGTGGAGCACTTCGTCGCCGCGCTGAAGAAGGCTCGCCGGCTGCTGGCGTGAGGGGTGGGGTCTGCGGGAGCGGAATGCGTTGGGACGGCGTTTCCCACATGCCGTGAGGGGTTCCAGCGCCGGGGACGGCACGGTCGCGACTGACGTCGCTCCTACAACAGCGCGGGCTTCCGTAAAATGCCGGCATGGACAACCTCACCTTCCGCGCGGCGACCGACGCCGATATTCCCGCCCTGGTAACGCTGGTGACCTCCGCCTACCGGGGCGACGCCAGCAGGCAAGGCTGGACCACCGAAGCCGACCTGCTGGACGGCCAGCGTATCGATGCCGATGCGCTGTTGCGCGACATCGAGCGCCCGCGCAGCCGCATCGTGCTGGCGGAGCGCCAGGACGGACTGCTGGCCTGCGCGCATGTCGCCGAAGAGGATGGCGCCGGCTATTTCGGCATGTTCTCGGTCCGTCCCGACCTGCAGGGCGGCGGCGTCGGCAAGGCGCTGCTGGCCGAAGCCGAACGCGTCGCGCGCGAGGACTGGGGCCTGCCGGCCATGCGCATGACGGTGATCGACATCCGCGACGAACTGATCGCGTTCTACGAACGCCGCGGCTACGTGCGTACCGGCATCAAGAAGCCGTTCCCCTATGGCGACGAGCGCTACGGCATTCCCAGGCGCGACGACCTGCGCTTCGAGATCCTGGAAAAACCGCTGGCAGGAGCCGCCGCATGAGCGAGACCTGGACCTTCGTCTGCGCCACCGGCGAGCTGCTGCCCGGGGAAATGAAGACCGCCTTCGACGAGGTCACCGGCACGCCCATCGTGGTGGTCAACCACGACGGCGCGCTGTACGCCCTCGAAGACAAGTGCAGCCATGAGGATTTCGAGCTGTCGTCCGGCAGCTTCGACCCGGCGGACGCCAGCATCGAATGCGTGCTGCATGGTGCCCGCTTCGATGTCCGGGACGGACGCGCCCTGTGTGCGCCGGCCTATTCGCCGGTGGTGAAGTTTCCGACCAAGATCGAACACGGGGGTGTCTGGACCCGCGACGACCGCGACTGAGTCCGACCTGTAACGCCTTTGTTGTAATCGCAAATCATTCTCATTATCCTGTCGCACCGCTGCGACAGGCTGTCGCAGCCCGACCCGCCCGAGGCCCTGGTGCTGCGCGATACCGTCACTTTCACGTCCGTGTTCGCCAGCGTGCTGCTGGCGTGCCTGCTCGTGATCGTGGGTAGCGCACCGCAGGATTTCACCGGCACGGGCGAGCGGACGGGGACCCCCTCCTCGCTGCCGTCGCACAACAACGACCTGGCCGACCGGCTAGGCGACGTGCTCGAAACTGCCGCCGCCCTTGCGGAACAGTCGACGGAAAGCTTGCCCATGCCGGCGGAGTCCGAGGGCGATGAGGCCGCCATCGCCGCGGCCTCGGCGCCGGGATCATCGCAGGCACATGCTGTTGTCGATCGGCATACCGACGTCGCGCCATCGCGCGATATCCGACATCCGGGCCGCGGGCCACCCGCCGCCTGATCGCGCTGCGCGCACCGCGTCCGCCGGTGCCCGCCGCTGCCCCCCGATCCATGCGCCGAACGGCGCCGATCCGTTCCTGTCACCGCTCCCGCCAGCCTTCGCCACCGGGTGTTTCTTCTCCGCACCTGAGGATGCTCATGAACCTGCGCCACTCCCCGCTTGCCGCCGCCCTTCTGCTGGCCATCACCGCCCCCGCCCTCGCCGCTCCGGCCGGCGACGCCCCCGCCGACGCCGCCATGCAGGCCAAGGAACTCGATACCGTCGAAGTGCATGGCGAACGCGTGCAGAAGGCGAGCTCGCCCAAGTACACCGAAGCCCTGGTCGACACGCCGCAGACCATCACCGTGGTCACCAGCGAGGTGATGGCGCAGCAGAACCTGCTGGGCCTGCGCGACGTGCTCAGCACGCTGCCCGGCATCACCTTCGGTGCCGGCGAAGGCGGCGGCGGCTACGGCGACAGCATCAACCTGCGCGGCTTCAACGCCACCACCGACATCACCGTGGACGGGGTGCGCGACAGTGCGCAGTACACCCGCACGGACAATTTCAATCTCGAATCGATCGAGCTGATCAACGGCGCGAACTCGGCCATGTCGGGCGCCGGCTCGGTCGGCGGCAACATCAACCTGGTCAGCAAGTCCGCGCGCGAAGGCGACTTCAGCACCATGACGCTGGGCGCCGGCACGGACAGCTTCGGACGGGCCACGGTGGACAGCAACCACGACTTCGGCAACGGCCAGGCCCTGCGTGTGAACGCCATGGTCCACCGCAACGACGTGCCGGACCGCGATGTCGAGGAATACAAGCGCTGGGGCATCGCGCCCTCGTTCGCGATCGGCCTTGGCTCGGATACCCGCTTCACGCTCAGCTACCTGCACCAGCACGACGAAAACATCCCGGAGTACGGCCTGCCCTACTTCGCCGCCTACGGCGGCCTGCTGCCGGGGATCAGCCGCGACACCTACTTCGGCTACCGCAACATGGATACGCAGGAGATCGATGTCGACGTGCTGACGGGCGTGTTCGAGCACGACCTCAGCGATACCACCTCGCTGCGCAGCCTGGCCCGCTACCAGAAGGTGGACCAGTACGTGCTGGTCAATCCGACCCAGGGCACCTGGTGCCTCGACAGTGGTATCAACCCCGCCAACGGTCTGGCCTGTGGTGCGCCGGGAACCTACCAGCCCAGTGGCCCGCGCGGCACGACCCGCGACACCACCAACGGCCTGGCACTCAGCCAGACCGACCTGACCACGCGCTTCAACACCGGCAGCGTGGAGCATGCATTGGTCGCCGGCGTCTCGTTCATGCACGAGACCTATGAACTGGACAACGGCAACAGCCAGCGCAACGCCCACGCTACGGCCCCGGTCTATCCGGCGATGGACATCCACGATCCGGACAATGTCTATCGCGGACCGGTCAACTACGTGCGGACGGGCCACACGGACGGCACGCTGGACAACCAGGCGCTGTACGTATTCGACACGCTGAAGTTCAACCCGCAATGGGAGCTCGCGCTGGGCGCGCGTTACGAACACAACGAAGGCGATACCCGCACCATCAACTTCAGCACCGGCGCCATCGGCAACTTCGAGAACGAGGAGGACCTGTTCTCCTACCGTGCCGGGCTGCTGTTCAAGCCGGCGGAAAACGGCAGCATTTACCTGTCCTACGCCAACTCGAAGACGCCCTCCAAGGCTTCGGTCAACGGCGCCTGCACCGCGCAGACCTGCGAGGTGGACCCCGAAACCGCGGTCAACATCGAACTGGGCACCAAGTGGAACCTGCTGGAAGACCGGCTGGCGGTGACGGCGGCGCTGTTCCGCAACGAACGCCAGAACTACAAGGTGGCCGACCCCAACAACCCGGACAACCCGTCGGGCACGCAGCAGTTGGACGGTAAGGCACGCGTGGACGGCGTCGCGCTGGGCGTCGCGGGCAACCTCACACGCGCGTGGTCGATCTTCGCCAACTACACCTATCTGGACAGCGAAGTCCTGCAGAGCGTGTCGGATCGCGTACTGGAGGACACGGGCATCGACGCCCAGGCCGGCCATCCGCTGCCCAACACGCCCGAGCATTCGGCCAGCGCCTGGACGACGTATGCGCTGCAGGGCTGGACGTTCGGCTACGGCGTCACCTACCAGGGCGACTTCTACACCGCGAGCGCGGCGAATGCGCCACGCGTGAAGAGCTACACCATGCACCGGGCGATGGCGGGCTACCAGTTCAATGCGCGCTTCGGATTGCAGTTGAACATCGACAACCTGTTCGACAAGCAGTACTTCACCCGGGTGCGCAACAACGGCTGGGCGACGCCCGGCGCGGCGCGCTCGGCCGTGCTGACGGCCACGTTCAAGTTCTGAGCCGCGCGATGCCGTAGTTCCCCTCCGCCCCGCCCGTGCACAATGGGCGGGGCATTTTCGTTGCGAGGTCAACCTCCATGCTGCTGGCGATTCCCGATGTCCTCACGCCTGCCCAGGTCGCGCAGGCCCGCGCGCTGCTGGACGCGGCCGACTGGGCCGATGGCCGCATCACCGCCGGATACCAGTCGGCCAAGGCCAAGGACAACGCGCAGCTGTCGGAGGATTCGCCCGCCGCGCGCGATGTCGGCGCACTGATCCTCGACGCGCTTTCGCGCAACAGCACCTTCTTCTCCGCAGCGCTGCCGAAGCGGATTTATCCACCGCTCTTCAATCGCTACAGCGGCGGCCAGTCCTTCGGCTACCACGTGGACAACGCCATCCGTTACGACCGCAGCCGCGGCGGGGTGGATCCCGTGCGGACCGACCTATCAGCGACGATGTTCCTCAGCGCTCCCGACGAGTACGACGGCGGCGAGCTGATCATCGAGGACACCTTCGGCACCCAGAGCGTGAAGCTGCCTGCCGGCCACATGGTGCTGTACCCGGGCACCAGCCTGCACCGGGTCACGCCGGTGACGCGCGGGGCGCGGGTGGCGTCGTTTTTCTGGATGCAGAGCATGGTCCGCGACGACGGACAGCGACGCCTGATGTTCGAGCTGGACGTGTCGATCCGGCGCTTGACCGCGGATCTCCCCGATCACCCCGCGCTGGTGCAGCTGACCGGGGTCTATCACAACCTGCTGAGGCAATGGGCCGAGACCTGAGCCGGCCTGCGATGGCGACAAACAAGATTCAACCTTGTTTGCATTTGATAAGTATTCTCATTTAAGATGTTCCCCGTTCGGTGCGCCATCCAAGGCGCATCGCCGGGGAAACACGTGATCCACGCCATGCCAGCCAACGTCCGTCAGACCTGCGCGCCGCGCGGCAAGGCCGTGCGCTGGTACCGGATGCCGCTCATCCTGGCGTTGATGGTCTTCTGCGGTGCGCTTGGATTCGCCAGCGCCGGTCCAAGGACAAACGGCCTGACCGCCGCTGCAGTCGAAACCTCTGCTTCGCTGATGACCGACGCACGGGACGGCGACCCGCCGCATCAGGCGCGTCATCGCGAACTGCACCTGAAGAAGCCCCGTCTCAGCACGCTGCAGGTCCGCACCCGCTTGACCTCGCCGATGTGCGCGCCGCCCGCCTTCCCGGCCGACGACTTCCACGTCGTCGCGGCGAACGGTGCCGGTTCTCGCCCGTTCGCCATCCTGGACGCCGCGCACGTCCATCGCACCGATCCTGCGCTCCGCCTGCATCCCGGCCAGGCGCCGCCGCACGCCGGCTGAAGACCACGGACCTGCGTTCGGCACCGTCCGCTCAATCGTTCCCGCTGTTCCCGGACCCATCGCTGCCTGCGGTGCGCCCTCTCCCCATCCCCCTCCGATGATTGCCATGAAGACCTCTTGCAGCTCCCTGCAGGCGCCGCTGCGCCGCAACCGCCTTGCCCTCGCCCTTGTCGTCCTGGTCTCCGCGCCCGCGCTGGCCCAGCCTGCGCCGGACGGCGCGGCGGATGCCACCGATCTCGACACCGTCGTCGTCACCGCCTCGGGCTTCGAACAGAAGATCACCGACGCACCGGCGAGCATCAGCGTGGTCACCGCGGAAGAGTTGCGTCAGCGCCCCTACATCACGCTGATCGATGCCGTGCGCGACCTGGAAGGCGTGGATGTCGGCGAGACCTCGGACAAGACCGGGCAGAAGACCATCAGCATCCGCGGCATGGGCCCGGACTACACGCTGATCCTCATCGACGGCAAGCGCCAGAACAACCACGGCGACATCTATCCCAACTCGTTCGGCGGCAACCAGTTCAACCACATCCCGCCGCTGGACATGATCCAGCGCATCGAAGTCATCCGCGGCCCTGCGTCCACGCTGTACGGCGCCGACGCGCTGGGTGGCGTGATCAACATCATCACCCGCAAGGTCTCCGACCGCTGGCGCGGTTCGGCCACGCTGGGCCATGGCATCCAGGAGAACAGCGACTTCGGCAGCGACAGCACGTTCGATTTCGCGCTGATGGGCCCGCTGGTGAAGGATCGCCTGGGCCTGGGCGTGCGTGGCTCCTGGTACGAACGCAATGCGTCGACGCCCGAGTACGAGGCGATCACCGCGCCGGACGGCACCGTATTCGAGCGCGCACTGGGCTTCGGCGGCGGCGGCAAGACGGTGGACAACACCAACAAGAGTGCGGGCGTCACCCTGAGCTGGACGCCGACGGACAACCAGAGCGTGCTCTTCGATTACGACACCTCCGAACAGGTGTACGACAACACGCCGTACATCAACAACCTGGGCAGCGAGACCTATCCGCTGGGCACCGTGGATGGCCTGGCGGGCATCTGGCGCGCGGCCCCGCAGGTCGGTTACGCCGCCGACCAGGAGTTCACCCGCGACCAGTGGTCGGTCACCCACAACGGCCAATGGGCCTTCGGCGACAGCTTCGTCTCGCTGGCGCACATCGATACCGGCAACCATGGCCGCACGCTGCCGTTCACCGTCGCCGAGCGACTGCTGCACCAGCAGATCTTCCGCGGCACGGGCGCGTACACGGGCCTGAGCGTCGCCGAGCGACAGGCCATTGCGGTGTCCACGTTCCTGCCGCGGCCGAAACGCACGATGGAAAGCAGCCAGTACACGCTGGATGCGAAAGTGGACTTCGCCATCGGCGAGGCGCACCGCTTCATCGTCGGCGGTCAGGTGATCGACGGCGAGCTGGAAGACGGCGTGTTCGGCTTGGAAGGCGGCGGCGATGGCGGCGGCACCGTACAGCACCACAAAATGTGGTCGCTGTTCGCCGAGGACAACTGGAATCCGCTGGAGGCGCTGACCATCACGCTGGGCCTGCGCCATGACGACCACAACGTGTTCGGCGGCCAACTCAGTCCGCGTGCCTACGCGGTCTGGGACGTCAGCGAGGCGTGGACACTGAAGGGCGGCATCAGCACCGGCTTCAAGACGCCCAAGACCACCGACCTGTACGACGGCATCACCGGTTTCGGCGGCCAGGGCACCACGCCCTTCGTCGGCAACCCGGATTTGCAGCCGGAGACCAGCGTCAACAGCGAGATCGCGCTGTACTGGACCTCGCCGGACGACGCGCACAACATCAACGTCACGGTGTTCCGCAACGACTTCGACGACAAGATCGCGCGCGGCGAGACCAGCCTGAGTTGCGAGCAGACCGGCGGCGTGCGCCCCTGCGCCAACCTGGGCGACTACGCGCTGCTGGGTTACACCACCTACGCGCAGAACATCAACATCGACGAAGTCCGCATCCAGGGTGCGGAAGTCGCGGGTCGCTGGGGCATCACGCAGACCCTGTCGCTGCGCGCCAACTACACCTTCACCGACAGCGAGCAGCTGAGCGGCGCGCAGAAGGGCCTGCCCCTGACCAACACCGCCCGCCACATGGCCAATGCCAGCCTCAACTGGCAGGCGACGGATACCTTCAGCCTGCAGCTGCTGGCGGAAGCCCGTTCCAAGCGCTACCGCGACACGATCAACGGCGTGCGCCGCGACTACCAGGACTACACCGTGCTGCATCTCGGCGCGCAGTACCGCTTCAACGAGCACATCTCGGTCTCGGGCCGCATCAACAACCTGCTGGATGAGGACTTCACCACGTTCCAGACGGTCTTCACCGACCTCAACAACGACGGCATCTACACCACCAACGAGGTGTCGTACCTGGACGACTACAACAACAAGGACAAGTCGCGGAACCTGTGGCTGAGCCTCAACGTCAACTTCTGACGTCGGCAACCGTTCCCCTCCTGCACCGGAGGGGAACGCCCGCTTAATTGAGAGCCATTCTCATCTGTGATGTAATGGCGACCCGCATCATCCCGCTTAGAGACCGCCGTTGTCCCCTTCCGCCTCCCCTGCCCTCCAGCAACAACGCCGCGGCTTCTGGCTGCGCACGTTGCACCAGTGGCACTGGATCAGTTCGGCGGTCTGCCTGATCGGCATGCTGCTGTTCGCGATCACCGGGATCACGCTGAACCACGCCGCAAAGATCGAGGCCACGCCTGAAGTGACCAACCGGACGGCCACGGTACCCGCCGCCGTGCTGGCCACCCTGGGCGACCGCCAGGAGGGCAATGCGCCGCTGCCGGCCCCGGTGGCGGACTGGCTGGAACAGGCGTTGTCGGTTTCCGTGGGCTCGCGACCGGCGGAGTGGTCCGACCTTGAGCTGTACGTCTCGATGCCTGGGCCCGGCAGCGACGCCTGGCTGAGCATCGATCGCGAAACCGGCGCGGTCGAATACGAAAAGACCCGCCGCGGCTGGATCTCGTACTTCAACGACCTGCACAAGGGCCGCAACGCCGGCCCGGCGTGGGGCTGGTTCCTCGACATCTTCGCCGTGGCCTGCCTGGTGTTCTGCATCACCGGCCTGTTCCTGCTCTACCTGCACGGCCGCCAGCGCAGCATGACCTGGCCGATGGTCGGCCTGGGCCTGCTGGTGCCGCTGCTGATCGCCCTCCTTTTCATCCACTGATCCCTTTCACGAACCGCGAGTGACCGCATGTCGAAGATCGCCGTCCACACCACGCTGACCATCGCGCTCAGCGGCCTGCTGGCCACGCCGGCCTATGCCGCCACGCTGGACATCAACGTCGAGGTGCCCAAGCTCAACGTGGCCGAATACCACCGCCCCTATGTCGCGGTGTGGATCGAAGGCGCTGACCAGAAGGTCGCGGCCAACCTCTCCGTCTGGTACCAGCAGACCAGCAATGCCGAAGGCCACGGCACCAAGTGGCTGCCCGACATGCGCCAGTGGTGGCGCAAGTCCGGCCGCTCGCTGCAGGTGCCGGTGGACGGCGTCACCGGCCCCACCAAGCCGGTCGGCAAGCATGCGCTGAGCTTCAGCGACAGGCAGCACCTGGCCAAGCTGGCACCGGGTCAGTACACGCTGGTCGTGGAAGCCGCGCGCGAAGTCGGTGGCCGTGAACTGCTGAAGATTCCCTTCACCTGGCCCGCCAAGGGCGCGCCGCAGTCGGCCAAGGCACAGGGCAGCACCGAACTCGGTGCCGTCACGCTGACCGTCAAGCCCTGATCCTCTTCCCCCTGTCCCGCTGGAGATTCCGATGAAGCGTTCCCTCGCCGTAGCCATCGCCCTGGCCTCCGCCATCCCCGCCACCGCGCTGGCGCACAAGGCGTGGCTGCAGCCGTCGCAGACCGTCATCGCCGGCACCAACCCGTGGATCACGGTGGACGCCGCCGTGTCCAACGACCTGTTCTACTTCAACCACGTGCCGCTGCGCACCGAAGGCCTGGCGATCACGGCACCGGACGGCAGCGCCGCGGACGCGCAGAACGTGGCGACGGGCAAGTACCGCACCGTGTTCGATATCGAACTGAAGCAGCAGGGCACCTACCGCATCGCCACGGTCAACAAGGGCCTGATGG
The DNA here is from genome assembly GCF_022539275.1 of Pseudoxanthomonas sp. LH2527. NCBI lineage: Bacteria > Pseudomonadati > Pseudomonadota > Gammaproteobacteria > Lysobacterales > Lysobacteraceae > Pseudoxanthomonas > Pseudoxanthomonas sp. LH2527. The sequence goes on from NZ_JAKZBW010000008.1 coordinate 68,161, forward strand.
TTCGCTGGGAAGGCGCCGACGGCAAACCCGGCGGACTGCGCGGCGCCAAGCCGGAAGACCTGGCGACCAACGTGCCGAAGGATGCGAAGAACCTGCAGGTGTCGCAGTCGGTCGGCCGCATCGAGACCTTCGTCACCAACGGCGCACCGAACGACACCGCGCTGAAGGCCACCGGCGAGGGCATCGAACTGATGCCGGTGACGCACCCCAACGATCTGTTCGCCGGTGAGGCGGCGACGTTCCGCATGCTGATCGACGGCAAGCCCGCCGCCGGACTGGAATTCGAGATCACCCGCGGCGGCACGCGCTATCGCAACGCGCAGGAAGAGATCAAGGTCACCACCGATGCCCAGGGCGAGTTCAGCGTGACCTGGCCGGAAGCGGGCATGTACTGGCTGGAAACCGGCACGCAGGACGACAAGACCAGCGTGCCGCAAGCCAAGCAGCGCCGTCTGAGCTATGTGGCCACGCTGGAAGTGCTGCCGCAGTAAGACCGCATCGTGCCGCCGGATGCGGATCCGGCGGCATGCATCGCAATGAACACCTTTATCACCTCGCCCACGGCCCCTGCCGCTCCCGTGCACGCACTGCACGGGCAGACCATGGGGACCACCTGGTCCGTGCAATGCGTCAGCGCGACGCGCTTCGATCTGCATACCCTGCACGACGCCGTGCAGGCGCGCCTGGATGAGGTGGTGGCGCAGATGAGCACGTGGGAAGCGAAGGCGGACATCACGCGTTTCAATCATGCCGCCGCCGGCGAATGGTTTGCGCTGCAGGAGGATTTCCTGCACGTGCTGACCGCCGCGCTCGCCATCGCGGCGACCAGTGAAGGCGCGTTCGATCCGACCGTGTCGCCGCTGGTGGCGGCATGGGGCTTCGGCGCGCACGCCGGTACCCGCGGTCGCCCCACCAACGCGGACCTGGTGGCGGCGCGCGCCTGCGTGGGGTGGCAACACCTGCGGTTCGATCCTGCCCAGGGTCGCATCAGGCAGCCCGGCGGCGTGATGCTCGATCTCTCCGCCATCGCCAAGGGCTATGGCGTGGATGTCGTTGCCGCCCTGCTGAAGCGGCGTGGCATCGACGCCGCACTGGTGGAAGTCGGTGGCGAACTCTATGGCTACGGCCGCAAGGCCGACGGACAGCCCTGGCGCGTGCTGGTGGAGTCCTCACCGGACGAGGAAGCCGACAGCGCAGACATGGAGCCGCGCGTGCTGGCCCTGGAGGGACTGGCCGTCGCCACCTCCGGCGATCGCTGGCACGCCTACGCGCAGGATGGCCGGCGTTATTCGCACACCATCGATCCGCGCAGCGGCGAGCCGGTGACCGATGCGGCCGCCGCGGTGACCGTGATCGCGGCGGACGCCATGCATGCTGACGCCTGGGCCACGGCGCTGACCGTGATGGGCGCGAGCAGCGGCCACGCATTCGCCCAGCGTCACGGGCTGGCGGCACGCTTCCTGCAACGTACCGCGGATGGCCTGATCGAAACGATGACGCCCGCCTTCGAGCAGCATCTGGCCGCATGAGCACGTCATCCCCCACCGCGACGCGCGGGATCGCGCCCTGGGTAGGCAATGCGCTGGTGATGCTGTTGCTGGCCATCTGCGCCTGGCTGCTCGCAGGCCTGCATGAAGGCGACTGGTGGCAGGCCACGCCCTCGATGACGCGCAGTGGTACCGCAATTGCCGCGTTGCTGGCCTATGCGGGACTGGTGGCCGCTTTCCTGCGCCGCGGTCGCGCGCGCGACCGCTCGGCAAAGCCGGCCGCGGTCGCCGCACGTGGGGCGGTCTGGGTCGTGCATGCCAGCCAGACCGGTTTCGCCATGGAACTGGCCGACATGACGGCGGCCGCGCTCCGCCGTGGCGGCGTGACGGTGCAACGTGCCGGGTTGGAGCATCTGGACGCACCACGCCTGCAGGACATCGAACGCGCGGTCTTCGTCGTCAGCACCACCGGCGAAGGGGACCCGCCCGATCCTGCCCTGGGCTTCGTGCGCCAGGTGATGTCGCAAACGCTCGCGCTGGGAAGCCTGCAGTACGCGGTGCTGGCGCTGGGCGACCGCGAGTACACCCAGTTCTGCGCCTTCGGCCACCAACTGGACGACTGGTTGCGACGTCAGGGGGCGGCATCCCTGTTCGACCTGGTCGAAGTCGACAACGCCGACGACAGCGCACTGCGCCATTGGCAGCACCATATCGGCCAACTCGGCGACGGTGGCGAGGTGCCTGACTGGTCGGCACCGCGCTATCAGGCCTGGCGGTTGCGCGAGCGTGTCGAACTGAATCCCGGCAGCCTTGGCGGCCCCGCTTTCCATCTCTCGCTGGCACCCGAAGCCGATGCGCTTCCCGCCTGGATGGCCGGCGACATCGCCGAAATCGGACCGCAGCATGCGGCACGGGATGTCGAGGATTTCCTGCGCCGCATCGACCTCGCCGGCGACACACAGGTCCTGTGGCAGGACGAGACGCAGCCACTGGCCACCGTGCTGGCACGCAGCCATTGGCCCGACACGGCGTCGATGCCGGTACGCATGCATGCACAGGCGCTGGCGGACGCGTGCACACCGCTACCGCACCGCGAGTACTCCATCGCCTCGGTTCCTGCCGATGGCGCGCTGCACCTGCTGGTGCGCCTGATGCGGCGACCGGATGGCTCGCCGGGCCTGGGCAGCGGCTGGCTGTGCACGCACGCACAACCCGATGACACCATCGCGCTGCGCGTGCGGCGCAATCCGAATTTCCATCCGCCTGCCGCCGACATCCCGATGATCCTGATCGGCAACGGTACCGGCCTGGCAGGACTGCGTGCGCATCTGAAAGCACGCATGCAGTCCGGTGCGAGGCGCAACTGGCTGCTGTTCGGCGAGCGTCAGCGCGCCCATGACTTCTTCCATGCCGACGAGGTGCTCGCCTGGCAGGCACAGGGATTCCTGGAGCGACTCGACCTGACGTTTTCGCGGGACGGCGGCGAACACCGTTATGTCCAGCACGCCTTGCGGGCGCAGGCGGATCGCGTGCGGCAATGGATGGACGAAGGCGCCGTGCTGTACGTCTGCGGCAGCCTGGCGGGCATGGCGCCCGACGTGGATGCCGCACTGCGCGACATCCTGGGCGATGATCGCGTCGAGGCCTTGCGCGGCAGTGGCCGCTATCGCCGGGACGTCTACTGACGCAACGCCATCAGCGGGCTTCGTCCTCGATCCGGATGGCCAGCAGTTCTCCACCGCCCTCCAGCGCATGGCGTGCACGTACCTCACCCGGAACGAGGATGGCGGTGTCGCCGCTCCAGAGGTGTCCGAGTCCACTGGCGGCATCGAACATCGCCTGCCCGGCGATCAGATGGATGACCCAGTGCACGCCGGGCTCGGTGAAGAACAGCATCGGGCCGACCAGCGGGCGATGCAGCAACTCGGTGCGGACCCGGCCGCGCCGCCACATCAGGTTGAAGTCGTGCGTCGTGCCGTCGACCAGTTCGCCGGTGACGACATCCTCACCGGCGAAGCGCAGGCGATCATGCGGCGGCATCAGGTCCACCGCGCGTCCATCGTCGAACGTCAGGCGCAGGCCGTTGCCGTGTAGCAATACCAGTTCGCGATCGATGCCGGGGAACGAGGAAAACGCGGCGTCGCGTTCGATCTCGGCGATCGACAGCCGCCAGTCCCAGGCATCGCTGTCGGGCACCCGCAGGATTTCGCGCGTCCAGCCCAGACCGTTCTTCCAGCGTTCCCGCCGGTACTCGTTGGCGGGAATCAGGCGCGAGGATGCCGGCATGGTGTCTCCCAGTCAGGACGCGGCGCGATTCTAGCCCGTCCCCCGCCGGCGCCGCGAAGCATCAGGCCCGGAAACGACATCGCCCGGATGCGCATCCTGCGCATCCGGGCGATGTCCACCTCCGTGTCGGCGTCCTGCCGGTATCAGGCTCCTGCCCGCTCCTGATCCGTGCGCGTCCTGCGCGTAATGGATACATCCTTGTCGGCATCCAGCCTGTCTCCCCCTGGCGTCCTGCCCCTGCGCCCGGCGCTCCACGTCCTGTGGAGGCGCCCGGCGCGGGATTCGATCAGCGGCGCACCACCGGTTTGCTGGCGGGCTTGGCGGCCGCCGCGGCGGCCGGCTTGCCTGCCGGCGTAGCGCCGGTACGCAGCTCGATGCGGTCGCGGTTCTGTTCGATGGTGCTCAGGCCGATGCCCTTCACCATGGCCAGCTCCTCGGCGCTCTTGAACGGTCCGTTGGCCTTGCGGTATTCGATGATCGCGGCGGCCTTGGCCGGCCCCACGCCGACCAGCACGCGATCCAGCGCGGCGGCGTCGGCGGTGTTGATGTTGACCTTCTCGGCCGCCATCGCCTGGACGGCGAACAGCAGCGACAGCGCAGCGGCGAACACGATGTGGATGAACGACTTCATGACGACTCTCCTTGTGGCATTGGATTCTCCCTGCATGACGGCGGCGTCGAAGCCGCCATCATGTTTCCGCCGGTGGCCGCTGGCCTGCGGCGGTAGGGAGAGTCTCCAACCCCGACAGGCCTCAAGGTATCGCCCATGCGCCGGCGAATCTGCCCGTAAACACCGCAAACGCGTGTAGGAAAAGTCCTACCCGTGGCCAGGGCGTAGAATGGCGGCCTGCCTTTCTGCACCCGGAGTTGCCATGGATACCGCCAAAGTCGACCGCTACGTTGCCGAGAAATGGGACGACGACATCGTCCCGCAACTGGTCGAATACATCCGCATCCCCAACAAGTCGCCGATGTTCGACAAGGACTGGGTGGCCAACGGGTACATGGAGCAGGCCGTGCAGCTGATGGAGCGCTGGGCGAAGGCGCAGGCCATCCCCGGCATGCAGGTGGAGGTCGTCCGGCTGGAGGGCCGCACGCCGCTGATCTTCATCGAGATTCCCGCCAGTGGTCCGGAGACCGGGGCCGACACCGTGCTGCTGTACGGCCACCTGGACAAGCAGCCGGAAATGACAGGCTGGGACGACGACCTGGGCCCGTGGGTGCCGGTCATCAAGGGCGACAAGCTGTATGGCCGCGGCGGCGCCGACGACGGCTACGCCCTCTTCGGTTCGCTGGCCGCCCTCCAGGCGCTGCAGCAGCAGGGCGTGCCGCATGCGCGCTGCGTGGTGCTGATCGAGGCCTGCGAAGAATCCGGCAGCTACGATCTGCCCGCCTACGTGGACCATCTGGCCGAACGCATCGGCAAGCCGTCGCTGGTGGTGTGCCTGGACTCCGGCTGCGGCAATTACGAGCAGCTCTGGTGCACCACTTCGCTGCGCGGCCTGGCCGGCGGCAACTTCACCGTCAAGGTGCTGGAGGAAGGCGTGCACTCGGGCGATGCGTCGGGCGTGGTGCCGTCCAGCTTCCGCCTGCTGCGCCAGTTGCTGTCGCGACTGGAGGACGAGCAGACCGGTCGCATCCTGCCCGAGGGCCTGCAGGCCGAGATTCCGGCCGCCCGCATGGCGCAGGCGAAGGAAGCCGCGCGTGTGCTGGATACGGCGGTGTTCGACAAGTTCCCGTTCCTGCCCGGCATGACGCCGATGGCCGAGGACCTGGCCGAACTGGTGCTCAACCGCACCTGGCGCCCGGCGCTGTCGGTGACCGGCGTGGACGGCATGCCGCCGCTGTCGTCGGCCGGCAACGTGCTGCGTCCGCATACGTCGGTGAAGCTCTCGCTGCGCCTGCCGCCCACGCTGGAAGGCAAGCAGGCCGGGCAGCTGTTGAAGGACCTGCTGGAGCGGGACCCGCCGAACGGCGCGCAGGTCAGCCTGGAGCTGGAAAAGGCCAGCACCGGCTGGAACGCGCCGGCGATGTCGCCGTGGCTGGAACAGGCGATCGACGCGTCCAGCCGCGAGTTCTTCGGCAAGCCCGCCATGTACATGGGCGAAGGCGGCACCATTCCCTTCATGGGCATGCTGGGCGAGAAGTTCCCCGGCGCGCAGTTCATGATCACCGGCGTGCTGGGTCCGCACTCCAATGCGCATGGGCCGAACGAGTTCCTGCATATCCCGATGGGCAAGAAGGTCACCGCCTGCGTCGCACGCGTGATCGCCGAACACCATGCCGCCAGCGTGCGCGGCGAGACCACGGGCGTGGCTGCGGTGGCGGGTGGCGAACAGCACGGCGACCACGGCTGCTGCTGATCGCGGTGTGCCGATGGTATTGCGACGGAGGCCGGGGCGACCCGGCCTTCGTCGTTTCACAGCTCAGGCGCATCAGGGTTTGCAGGGGCTCATGGGACGTGTGTGGGAGCGACGTAAGTCGCGATGGGCTTTCCAGTGAAGGCCCCATCGCGACTTGCGTCGCTCCCACATCCCACTCCCACATCCCACATCACGCATCACACGTCCGGGGCATGCAGCCTGCCGATGGCCTGCGCCGGCGCCTCTGGGTTACGCTGCGCATCGCCCCACCCCTTCCCAACCGGAGTGTTTCGATGGAACAGATCTTTGGCGGCGGCATCCTGTGGACCTTGCTGATCGGCTTCCTGGCCGGCCTGCTCGCACGGGCCATCAAGCCCGGCAACGACAAGCTCGGCTTCTTCATGACCATCGTGCTGGGCATCCTGGGCGCCCTGCTGGCGCGCTTCATCGGCGGTGCGCTGGGCTGGTACTCCCCCGGCGAACCGGCGGGGTTCATCGCCTCGGTGGTGGGCGCCATCGTGCTGCTCTTCATCTATGCCATGGTGAAGAAGAAAGGCTGAGCCGCCGGAACGGCAGACCGGAAAAGCCCCGCCCTGCGGGGCTTTTTCTTGCGCATGCGCGACACGGACGACCGCTTTCATAAATCTTCACCCGGCTGTCAGGCGCTTCATTCAGGCCCGCGATGGAATGGCGCTCCCCTCCAAGGAGTCATGCCATGCGTCGTTTCCTGTTCTTGCTCTTCCTCGTGGTCTCGCCTCTCGCGCAGGCTGCTGAACCGGCCGCGAGCCCACCTGCACTGACCGACGCCTATCGCCCGCCGCAGGCGATGCAGGATGGCTGGCAGATCGCCGACGCCCGTCGCGGCGGCTGGCAGGTCGATCGCCTGCAAGCGCTGGAAAGCGCCATCGCCAAGGGGGAGTTCCCCGGGGTCACCAGCATCGTCATCGCCCACCAGGGCAAGCTGGTCTACGAGCGCTACTTCAACGGCGGCGGTGCGGACGTGCTCAACGACACGCGTTCGGCCACCAAGAGCGTCACCGCCCTGCTGCTGGGGGCGGCAATCGATCGAGGGCACATCCCGGGTGCGCAGGCGCCCGTGTATGCGTACTTCGCCGACATGCAGCCCTGGCAGAACCCCAGCCCGCGCAAGCAGCGGATGACGCTGGAAGACCTGCTCACGATGAGCTCGGCCTGGGAATGCGACGACGAAAACCAGTTCTCCGCCGGCAACGAGGAACGCATGTACCTCAGCGAGGACTGGACCCGGTTTGCGCTGGACCTGCCGATGCGCGGTTTCGCGCCGTGGATGACGCGCCCCGAGGACAGTCCGCATGGCCGGGCTTTCTCCTACTGCACGGCAGGCAGCTTCCTGCTGGGGGCGGTGATCGAACGGGCCACAGGCAAGCCGCTGGCGACCTTCGCTGCCGAGGCGCTGGAGCATCCGCTGGGCATCCAGCGGGCGCAGTGGAACCGGTCCTCGGAGGGCGTGGGCATGGGCGGCGGTGGCACACGCTATCGCAGTCGCGACCTCGCCAAACTCGGGCAACTGGTGACCGATGGCGGCCGCTGGCAGGGCCGGCAGATCATCTCGACTGCCTGGATCGACGCGGCGCTGACGGTGCATGCACAGGCGCGCGAGGATGCCGACTATGGTTACCAGTTCTGGCGGTTCCGCTTTCCGGACCGCGACGGCGAGCTGGCGGCGTGGGCGATGTCGGGCAACGGCGGCAACTACGTCTTCATCGTGCCCGAACGGCAGCTGGTGGCGGTGATCACGCGGACCTCGTTCAACCAGCGCAACGTGCACCCGCAGTCGCAGCAGATGTTCGGCGACTACGTGCTCAAGGCGATGCCGTAAGGCGTTCCAGCAAGGCGCCGGGCACCTTGCCGTGCTCCAGGGCGACGCGCTGGTTGAGCGCGTCGACGCTGCGGGCGAATCCCGGCTCGGCTGCCAGCGTCCTGAACAACGGCGACACGCGGAGATAGGCCGCATCGCGGTAACCCGCGTCCACCGCGTGTTGCAGCGATGCGAGCGCCGCCGCGCGATCGCCGGCGGCCTCGCGCAGCACCACGACTTCCAGCCAGTCGGAGGGATAGCCCGCCCCGCCTTCCAGATCGCGGGCGATGCGGTCGGCACGCGCCTTGGCCCACGCCGGATCGACGGGACCGGCCTGGAGCCGGGCCAGTGTCGCCGGCAGGCTCGCCTGCGGGCGCAAGGCTTCGGCCCGCCGGTAGGCGGCCAGGGCCGCCGCGGGATCGCCCCGCAGCTGCGCCAGTTCGGCCGCGAGCAGGAACAGGTCGGCGTGCTCGGTGCCCCGCCGCATGGCCTGGTCCAGTGCCGCCTGCGCTTCGGTCGTGCGCCCATGCCGGAACAGGAAACGCGGCCACGCGATGTTGGAGAACACGTTGTCGGGATACAGCGCGAAACTTTGGCGATAACGCGCTTCCGCGGCCTGCGGGTAGCCCAGCAGATCCAGGATGCCGGCGATCTGCAGCTGCAGATAGCGGACGCGCGCCGGATCGCCACGCAGCGAGGTGTTGGCGAGCAGCGCCTGGGCGAGCAGTCCCTTGCGGTCGTAGAGGTAGGCTGCGGACGCGCGGGTGCCGTCGGCGGCGGGATCCAGCGCGAGCGCACGTTCATAGCCGGCAAGCGCATCGTCGATGCGGCCGCGACAGTCATGCGAATACCCCAGCGCGGCGTGGGCGCTCGCATGCGCGGGCTGCGCGCGGATGGCCTGTTCGGCCAGTGCCTGTGCGCGTGCAGCCCATTCCGGGGGGAAGTTGAACAGGCAGACGCGGGCACTGTAGGCGCGACTCAATCCGACCAGCGCCTCCACGTTGCCGGGCTGCGCCTGCAGGGCCTGATCGAAGAGCCCGATGGCGCGTTCGTTGTTGTCGCGCTGGCCGATGCTGGCGTAGTACGCGGCACGCTGCAGCAACGAAGGTTGCGCCGGCGCAGGCGTCGCGACCGGGATGTGCGAGCGGCCGGCATGCTGCTTCCACGCCCACAGGCCTGCGCACGCGACGAGCAGCACGACGCCTGCCACGGCCATCCTCATCAGGCGTGATCGCTGCGAAATAGGTGTCGGCGACGTTGCAGGCTCCGTGGCCGGCAAGGGCTGCGGTCGGGTGCACAACTGGTACCCCTGCCCGCGCACCGAGCGCAGGTAGCGCGGACTGCGTCCGTCGTCTCCCAGGGCCTGGCGCAGCAGCTTGACCCGTTGGGTGACGGTCTCCTCGCTGACCACCGCCGGTGCCCACACGCGCTGGATGAGCTCGTCGAAACCGACCACGCGGTCGCCTTGCTCCACCAGGTGCCGCAGCAACTGGAAGCTGAGGCCCGCCACGCCAAGAGGCGCGCCATCGCGTTCGACGCGTTGGCGCTCCAGATCGATCAGCAGATCATCCAGGCGGTAGCGCACGGCGCTCAGGCCCTCACTGGCTGCGGCCGTACACATCCTCGAAGCGCACGATGTCGTCTTCGCCCAGATAGCTGCCGGACTGCACCTCGATCAGTTCCAGCGGCACCTTGCCGGGATTCTCCAGGCGATGCTTCACGCCGAGCGGAATATAGGTGCTCTCGTTCTCCGACAGCAGCAGCGTGTCTTCGCCGCGCGTCACCTTGGCGGTGCCGCTGACCACGATCCAGTGCTCGGCGCGGTGGTGGTGCATCTGCAGGCTGAGCGCGGCACCGGGCTTGACCTTGATGCGCTTCACCTGGTGGCGGATGCCGTTGTCGACCGAGTCGTAGCTGCCCCACGGGCGGTGCACTTCGCGGTGCAGCACGGCCTGACTGCGCTGTTCCTTCTTGAGTTGTGCGACGACCAGCTTGACGTCCTGCACGCGATCCTTGCGCGCCACCAGCACCGCATCGTCGGTTTCGACCACCACGATGTCGTCCACGCCGACCAGCGCGACCAGGCGTTGCGCGTAGGCGTAGCTGTTGCGGCTGTCCACGGCGATCACGTCGCCGTGGTGCGCGTTGCCATCGGTGTCGCGCTCGGCCACATCCCACAGCGCGGACCAGCTGCCGACGTCGTTCCAGCCGATGTCGACCGGCAGCACCATCGCGTGGTCGGTCTTCTCGAACACCGCGTAGTCGATCGAGTCCGACGGACAGGCGGCGAACGCCGCCTTGTCGAGGCGGACGAAATCGCCGTCGTGGCGTGCCGCCGCGTGCGATGCGCGCACGGCGTCGACGATGTCGGGACGGAAGCGCGCGAGTTCCTCCAAATAGCGGCTGGCCCGGAACAGGAACATGCCGCTGTTCCAGTAATAGCCGCCGGCCTCCAGATACGACTGCGCCGTGGCGGCGTCCGGCTTCTCGACGAAGCGCGACACCTTGCGCAGGCCATCGCCGGCTTCTGCCTGGATGTAGCCGAAGCCCGTTTCCGGCGCATCGGGCACGATGCCGAAGGTCACCAGGGCGCCCGCCTCGGCGGCCGCCGACGCGTCGCGCACGGCACGCTGGAAGCCGGTCACATCGCGCACCACGTGATCCGACGGCAGCACCAGCAGCAGCGGATCCGAGCCGTCGGCCATCGCCTGCAATGCCGCGGCGGCGATCGCGGGCGCGGTGTTGCGGCCTACCGGTTCCAGCAGGATCGCCGGGACCGGCGCGCCGATCTGACGAAGTTGCTCGGCGACCAGGAACCGGTGCTCTTCGTTCGCGACCACGATGGGCGCAGCTTCCGCAATTGCCTCCACCCGGCGCCAGGTCGCCTGCACCATCGTGTCGTCGCCGGCCAGCGGCAGGAACTGCTTGGGATAGGCCTCGCGCGACAGCGGCCACAGGCGCGTGCCGGAGCCGCCGGACAGCAGCACGGGTTGGAGTTTGGCCATGCAAGCCTCGCAAGTCGGTAGGGCGCCAGTTTACCCTGTAGGCCTTTATCGCCTGTGCGTGGTCGCCGCTGCATGAACCCAACGATTCAGGACCCTTCGGGGCGTGGCGCCCAGCGCCTGGAGTGGGCGCGTGGCGCGCTGGGCGATCCGTACGCGCAGCTCGAACGCGCTTCGATGGATGCCGGCTTCCGCAGCTACTGGCGCAGCCTGGGCGATGGCCCCGGACGGATCGTGATGGATTCCCCGCCCGGCCTCGAGGACGTACGGCCATGGCTGGCCATGCGCGAACTGCTGGCCAGCGGCGACGTCCGCGTGCCGGACGTGCTGGCCATCGACACCGAGCTCGGCTTCCTGTTGCTGGAGGATCTGGGCGGCCCGACGCTGGCGCACGTGATCAGCGAGGACAACGCCGACACCTGGTTCGACGCCGCCCTCGAACAGCTGCTGCGTGTGCAGGCCATCACCCCGCCAGCGGACATGGGCGAGTTCGGCGAGGCATTGCTGCAGCGGGATGCGGGATTGTTCGACGAATGGTTCCTGCGTCGCCACCTGGGGCTGACGCTGGACTGTGGCGAAACGGAAGGACTGGAGCTGGCCCAGCGTCGCCTGATGGACAACGCACTGGCGCAGGCGCGCGTGCTGACCCATCGCGATTTCATGCCACGCAACCTGATGCCGGTGACGCCGGGGCCGGCCGTGCTGGATTTCCAGGACTGCGTGCGCGGACCGGTCGCCTACGACGCGATGAGCCTGTTCAAGGATGCCTTCCTGAGCTGGCCGATCGAACGCGTGGACGGCTGGCTGGCCCGTTACCACGCACGCGCCACGCGCGCGGGCGTGCCGGTGCCGGAACTGAAGATCTTCCTGCGCGATGCGGACTGGATGGGCATCCAGCGGCACCTGAAGATCCTCGGCATCTTCTCGCGCCTGCACTACCGCGACGGCAAGACCCGCTATCTGCCCGATGTCCCGCGTTTCATCCGCTACCTGGACGAGGTGCTGCCGCGCTATCCGGAACTGGCCGGGCTGCGCACCCTGCTGGACGCACGCATCAAACCGGTGCTGCACGCGCGCGGTGAGCTCGCATGAAGGCGCTGGTCTTCGCCGCCGGCCTGGGCGAACGCATGCGTCCGCTGACCGACCACACGCCCAAGCCGCTGATCGAAGCCGGCGGCAAGCCGCTGATCGTCTGGCATCTGGAAAAGCTGGCGGCCATGGGCGTGGAAGAGGTGGTGGTCAACACCAGCTGGCTGGCCGACCGCTTCCCGGCCACGCTCGGTGATGGCGCGCAGTGGGGACTGCGGCTGCACTACCTGCACGAGGGCGACACACCGCTGGAAACCGGCGGCGGCATGCTCAACGCCCGTCCCTTGCTCGGCGAAGCCCCGTTCCTGCTGGTGAATGGCGATATCTGGACCGATTTCGATTTCGCCCGCCTGCCGCGCGAGCCGGCGGGTCTTGCGCATCTGGTGATGATCGATCCGCCCGGCTATGCCACGAACGGAGACTTCGCCCTGGATGATGCCGGTAACGTCCGCAAGGAGGGCGAGAATCGTCTGACCTACGCCGGCATCGGTGTGTACAGGGCCGCGCTGCTGGACGATTGGCAACACCAGGTGGACGATCATGCCGGTATCGCCACCAATGGAAAGCCGCGCTTCCGTCTTGCTCCGATCCTGAGAGCGCACATGGACGGAGACCGCATCTGCGGCGAACGTCATGCCGGGCGCTGGACCGATGTCGGCACACCGCAACGGCTGGCCGAACTGGAAGCGAGCTTGCGCGGCACCTCGGCTTAGCGGCGGGCTGACGGCGGCATTCCGGGAACAGCATCGCGCCCATGGGGCGCTCCTGCAACGCGCCCGGATCGCAGGCGCACGCCATGGGCGTGATGCGGTCCGGTTCGCGCTGGAAGCCGCATCGCGGGCACGACCCGCGCCTACAGCACCTGCCGCAGGAACGGCACCGTGATCCTGCGCTGCGCCGCGAGCGACGCGCGGTCCAGCCGATCCAGTAGCGCGACGAGTGCGCCCAGGTCGCGGTCGGTGCGCGTGAGCAGCCAGTCCAGCGCCGCATCTTCCAGCACCAGCCCGCGCCGCTGCGCGCGATCGCGCAGCACATCGCGACGGCCCTCGTCGTCAAGCGGATCCAGCATCAGCCGCAGGCACTGCTGCAGGCGCGAGCGCAGGTCCGGCAACACCAGCCCGATGTCGTCGGGGATGCCACGCGCGGTGTACAGCACGTTCAAGCCGGACGAACGGGCGCGGTTGTGGAAATCGAACAGGGCGACTTCGTCATCGCGGCTGCCGGCGATCGCCTCCAGCCCGTCGAGCGCCACCACGTCATGGCCTTCCAGTGCGTCGAGCGCCTCGCGCAGCCGTCCCGCCGCCGCCATCAGCGGCAGGTAGGCGGCACGCCTTCCCTGCTGCTCGGCCGCCGCGCAGACCGCCAGCGCCAGATGGGTCTTGCCGGTCCTCGACGCACCGGACAGGTACACCCAGTCCATGCCCGCCGTGGTGGCCAGCGCCGACAGCGCCGGCAGCGCGCCTTCGGGCGGCGCGATGAAACTCTCGAAGCGCTGGTCCGGCGGATACCGCAGCGCCAGCGGCAGCTGCGGCCCCAGCGGCGCACCCTGCAGGTCGCGACTCACGGCGTATCGGCATCGACGCGCGGCGCCGCCTGCTCCACGCTGCCCTTGTCGATGTACGAATCGAGCACGATGGACGGCCGGTCGCCGGCGTACAGCCGGCTCTGCGTATAGCGTTCGTGCGCGAACCGCAGCAGCACGTTGGCGATGGCGGCGACCGGCAGCGCCAACAGCATGCCGAGGAAGCCGAACAACTGCCCGCCGGCCATGATGGCGAAGATCACCGCCACCGGATGCAGGCCGATGCGGTCGCCGACGATGCGCGGCGTCAGCACGTAGCCTTCGAGCATCTGCCCCGCGACGAACACGCCCATCACCAGCGCCACCAGCGACCAGTCGCCACCGGACTGCACCAGCGCGGCGATCACGCCCAGCACGATGCCCGTAGCCGTGCCCAGGTAAGGCACGAAGCTGATCAGGCCGGCAATGATGCCGACCAGCAGGCCCACCTTCAGGCCGACGACCGACAGGCCGATGGCGTAGATGGCACCCAGCGCCAGCATCACCAGGAACTGGCCGCGCAGGAACGCACCCAGCACCTCGTTGGATTCCAGCGCCAGCCGCGTGACCGTCGCGATGTGGTCGCGCGGCACCAGCGCGGCGATGCGCTCGACCAGCGTGTCCCAGTCGCGCAGGAAGTAGAACGTCAGGATCGGCAGCAGCACCAGGTTGGCCACCCAGGCCATCACCGCGAAACCGGAGCGCGAGAAATAGCCGAACAGCGTGGCGGCCACGCCGCCGGCCTGCTGCCAGTGGCCCCGGATCCATTCGGTCAGGCGATCAGGATCGAGCCATGCGACCAGTTCAAGCCCGGTGCGCTGTTCCACCCACGGCAGCGCCTTGTCCACGAACCAGTCGCGGTAGGCCGGCATCGATTCGATCACCGTCACCACCTGCCGCTCGATCATCGGCACCAGGATCACCAGCGCCAGCACCAGCAACAGCAGCATCAGCGTGAACACCAGGACCACCGCCGTGGTACGCGAGCGACCACTGCGCTCCAGCCGGTCGACCCACGGATCGCCCAGCCAGCCCAGCAGCGCGGCGCAGACGAAGGGCGTCAGCACCGGCGCGAGCAGCCAGATCAGCCAGCCGACGATCAGCGCGATCAGCAGCCATTGCCAGCGACGGGCCAGCGTGCCGGCCGGCGTAGTGGAAAGATCCATGCAGCGTCCTTGTGTCAGCGCATCTGGTAGGCCGGCGGCTCGCCTTCGCCACCGGTGAAGGGAGCCTCGTCGCCCATGGTGCGGCGGAAGCCGGCCAGGCCCGACACCAGTTCCAGGTCGAGTTCCAGCACGTCGCCGCTGGCGCGCACCGGCGTGATGCGGCGGACCACGGCCATCTTCTGCAGATGGCCGGTCAGGCGCAGGTAGTCGTCGGTGTTGCGGATGCCGGTGAACAGCACGCGGTAGGTGCCGGCCGGACCGGCGCTGCCGCGCTTGCCGTAGCGCTTCACCAGCGCGTCGGCGGTGCCGTCGGCGCCGGACGCCATCGCGCGGCGCGCGTCGGCATCGGTCACCGACCATTTCGCCAGCACCTTGCCGGCATCGACGAACACCCAGTCCGCCGTCCAGCCGCCCTTGGCGTTGCGGTAGAGCTTGCCGATCAGCTGCATCGGCGGGCTGTAGCGGGCCGAGGCGCGGGCCACGGCGGCGGTGTCCTGGCGCCAGATCGCCCCCACCAGCGCCTGCTCCGCCGCACCGCCCGCAGGCAGGCCGAGACCGTAGCCGCGCTCGATGGCGCGATTGAGCAGGGGGCGCGAAGCGTTGGCGTGCTGCAGGCCCAGCAGGCGCGGACCGCTGCCATCGTTGATCGCCAGCCAGACCACCGGCTTGGGCCGCGGCTGCGGCCACACCGGCAGGCCGAGCGCGCCGGCGAGCCCGTTGACCTGGTCTTCGTCGAAGCGCACCACCAGCGTGGTGCGGAACGTCGTCGCGCCGGTGGCCGACGTGCCCTGGTCCTGGCGGTAGTCGTAACCCTCCACGTAGTCCTTGGCGTTGCGCAGTTCCGCGCCCACGCCCGGGCGCGACATCGCCGTGCGGTCGCCCGACAGCTTGGCCAGCACGCTGCCCAGCGCGCGCGCGAAGCCGCCCTGGCGCTCTTCCTCGCCCTGCCCGTTGACCGGCACCTCCGCCTGGTACAGACCGCGTGCGGAGACCGCATCGCCTTCCGTGCGCAGGCCGGACTGCGCCTGCACGGCGGGCGTTGCGGTCAATGCCGCCATCAGCAATACGGTGGCGAGTGCGATACCTGGGATCCGGCGCATCGAGCGTCCTTGAGCTCTACAGACCCGGGGAATTGTTGCCCGAATGACCCGATACCGCCAACGGCACCCGTTCAGGACGGTCGCTCGGCGTGCCGATTCCTTTAAAATCACGCCTCTTGCCCCGCCGACGACCGCCCGTGACCCAGCCGACGCCTTCCACCCCCACCCCGATGACCTATCGCGACGCGGGTGTCGACATCGACGCCGGCAACGAACTGGTCGAACGCATCAAGCCGCTGGTCAAGCGCAGTTTCCGGCCGGAAGTGATGGGCGGACTGGGCGGCTTCGGCGCGCTGTTCGACCTGTCCGGCAAGTACCGCGAGCCGGTACTGGTGTCCGGCACCGACGGCGTCGGCACCAAGCTGAAGCTGGCCCAGCAGCTGGGCCGCCACGACACCATCGGCATCGACCTGGTGGCCATGTGCGTGAACGACGTGCTGGTGCAGGGCGCCGAGCCGCTGTTCTTCCTCGACTACTTCGCCACCGGCAAGCTCGACGTCGACACCACCGTCGCCGTGGTCGGCGGCATCGCCCGCGGCTGCGAACTGTCCGGCTGCGCGCTGATCGGCGGCGAGACCGCCGAAATGCCCGACATGTACGGCCCGGGCGAATACGACCTGGCGGGTTTCTGCGTGGCGGCGGTGGAGAAGTCGCGCCTGCTGGATGGCGCCAAGGTGCGCGCCGGCGACGTGCTGGTCGGCATCGCCTCCAGCGGCCCGCATTCCAACGGCTATTCGCTGGTCCGCCGCATCTACGACCGCGCCGGCCGGCCGGCCGACCTCGACGTGGGCGGCGTGAAGCTGGCCGACGCACTGATGGCGCCGACCACGCTGTACGTGAAGCCGATCCTGGAACTGCTGCAGGCGCACGACCTGCACGGCATGGCGCACATCACCGGCGGCGGCCTGACCGAGAACATCATCCGCGTGATCCCCGAGGGCCTGGGCCTGCAGATCGACGCCAGTGCGTGGACCCTGCCGCCGGTGTTCGACTGGCTGCAGCGCGAGGGCGCGGTCGAGAACGCCGAAATGTGGCGCACCTTCAACTGCGGCATCGGCTTCGTGCTGGTGGTCGCGCCGGACCAGTTGGCCGCCGTGCAGGCCGACCTGGCCCGCCTGCATCTGACCCACTGGCAGATCGGTGAAGTCGTCACCGCCTCCGGCGGCGAACGCGTCCGCATCGGCTGAGCGCGGCATGCCGCGCAGCAAGGCGATCGCCTTCGGGCTGACGCTGGCGGTGTTCGCCGGCAGCTGGATCGCGCCGCGCTGGCCGCTGGAGCAGGCCATGCACAGCAGCCTGACGGTCGTGGGCCTGGCCTGGCTGTGGTGGCATGACCGGCGCTGGCCGCTGCGGCCGGCGCACTTCGCGCTGATCTGCGGCTTCGTCGTGGCGCACTGCATCGGCGCGCGCTGGCTGTATTCCTACGTGCCGTACGACGCGTGGCTGCAGGCGGCGGTCGGCTGGTCGCCGGCGGAGGCCTTCGGCTGGCAGCGCAACCACTTCGACCGTTTCATCCACCTGATGTATGGCGTGTGCTTCACGCCTGCTGTCTGGCATTGGCTGCGCCAGCGCTGGCCGCACCTGTCGCCGGGATACGCCTTCACGCTGGCGGTGATGCTCATCATGTGCACCAGCCTGGCGTACGAATGGCTGGAGTGGGGCATCGCGCTGACGATGTCGCCCGAGGCCGCCGAGTCCTACAACGGCCAGCAGGGCGACGGCTGGGATGCCCACGCCGACATGCTGCTGGCGACGCTCGGCGCGCTGCTGGCGTGGCCGCTGGCGCGCAAGGAATTCAAGGAGTCGCCCGCATGACCCTCCGTATCGCCGTGCTGGCTTCCGGCCGCGGCACCAACCTGCGGGCGATCCTGCAAGCCACCGCCGACGGCACGCTCGATGCCGAGGTCGTCGGTGTCTTCTCCGACAAGCCCGGGGCGCCGGCCTTGCGCTATGCGCCGGAAGACAGGCGCTGGGGCTATCGGCCCTCTCATTTCGGGGACAAGACCCGCTACGAGGCCGCGCTGGCGGATGCCATCGACGCGACCCGCCCGGACTGGGTCGTCTGCGCCGGCTACATGCGCATCCTCGGCGATGCGTTCATCGAACGATTCCGCGGCAGGATGCTGAACATCCACCCGTCGCTGCTGCCCAAGTACCCCGGCCTGTACACGCATGCGCGCGCGGTGGCGGCGCACGACGCTGAACACGGCGCCAGCATCCACTTCGTCACCCCGGAACTGGATGCCGGCGCGGTGATCGCCCAGGTGCGGATCCCGATCCTGCCCCGGGAGTCCCCCGACAAGCTGGCCGAACGCCTGCTCCCGCGCGAACACGCGCTCATGCTGGCGGTGCTGCGCCTCGCCTGCGACGGGGCGCTAGCTGAACAGGGCGACATCGCGCTCTACAACGGTCAGCCGCTATTAAATCCCCTGTCCCTAGATTCAACCGACCGTTTGGTTCCCTGACCTCCCCCCCTCCCCGATGCCTGTGCCTTTCCGTTCCCTGCTGCTCGGCCTCGCCATGGCCGGCGCCACTGCGCCCGCGCTGGCGCTGGAGCCGTTCGTGGCCAGCTACCAGGCCTACAACGAGGGCAAGCTGGCGGGCACGGCGAGCATGAAAGTCGTGCCCAAGGCCGGCAGCCAGTGGCAGATCGACCTGAACGTGAAGGGCACGCGCGGGTTCGCGCGGCTGGCCGGGTTGAACATCGAGCAGAGCACCGTCTTCGACACGGCCGATGGACAGTTCCGCCCGATCAGCCAGGCCACCGTCCGCCGGGCGGTGTTCATGGGCAGGAAGATGGTGGGCACCTACGACTGGAACGCCCGCACGGCGCAGTGGCAGGGCGACATCAAGAAAGAGCGACGCGCCCCGCTGCCCCTGCAGCCCGGCGACATGAGCGCGCTGCTGATGAACCTGGCGGTGATCCGCGATGCCGCGCCCGGCAAGCAGCTCGACTACCGCGTGGTGGACAATGGCCGCATCCGCGAATACCAGTACACGGTGGCGGCCGAGCCGGAAAACGTGACCGTCGAAGACCTGAGCTACAGCGCCCTGCGTGTGAGCCGGGCCAACGGCGGCAACGACGAAACCATCTTCTGGGTCGCCGATGGCGTACCCACCCCCGTGCGCATCCTGCAGCGGGAAGACGGCCAGGACGGCATAGACCTCCGCCTGGTCGAATACCAAGGAGCACCGTGAACATGACCAAGACCGCGTTCCCCGCCCCGCGCCTGCTGCTGGCCGCCACGCTGCTGGCCGCCGCCAGCACGCCCGCCCTCGCCGTCGAGGCCTTCACCGCGCAGTACAGCGCCAGCGCGCTGGGCATGGTCGGCGAGGGCCAGATGTCCGTCGCGGCCCAGCCGGGCAACCGCTGGCAGTACTCGCTGACCGTGCGCAACCAGGCCGTCGACCTGAGCCAGAAGACCGTGTTCGACGTGCAGGACGGCCGCATGCGTCCGTTGAGCAGCAGCGACAGCTCGCGCCTGCTGATCAAGAAGAAGAACGTCAACACCGTCTACGACTGGGGCAAGGCGCAGGCCACCTGGAATGGCGACGTGAAGCCCGACCGCGCCGGCCCGGTGAAGCTCGCCGCAGGCGACATGGACGCATTGCTGGTCAACCTGGCCATCGTGCGCGACGTCGCCGCCGGCAAGCCGCTGACCTACCGCATGGTGGAGAACGGCCGCGCCAAGGCGATGACCTACCAGGTCGCCGGCAAGGAACGCATCACCGTGGCCGGCAAGCCGCAGGACGCCACCAAGGTCGTCCGCACCGATGGCGACAAGCAGACCATCGTCTGGGTGGTAGCCGACGCCCCCGTCCCGGCCCGCATCCTGCAGCGCGAGAAGGGCCAGGACACCATCGACCTCACGCTGAAATCCTGGCGCTGAGCCCTCGGATCACCGCAAGAAAAAGCCCGGCAACACCGGGCTTTTTCCTTACTCCGCGGCGGGCGGGTCGGCCTGGAACACCGTCTTGCAGTCCATCCGCAGGGTGCCGCTGCCGTTGCGCCAGGCGAAGGTGTTGCACTGCCGGTTGCCGTCCTGCTTCTGTTCCACCACCACGGTGAAGATGGCCTGCGCGATCTCGCCCTGCGTCACCGCGCCGTCACCGTTCCAGTCCATGTCCTGCGTGGTGATGCCGTGCGTCGCCGCCGAACCGGTGTAGTGCAGCCACGCGACCAGCGCCAGCAGCCCGACGACGATGCCCAGCAGGATCTTGCGGCGCAGCGGGAAACGCGAACGGATCCCGGAAAGCGTGGGATCGTGGCGGCTCACGAGACGCGCCTGATCTTCGCGCCCAGGCCGCCCAGCTTCTCTTCGATGTTCTCGTAGCCGCGGTCGAGGTGGTAGATGCGGTCGATGGTGGTTTCGCCGTCGGCCACCAGGCCGGCGAGGATCAGCGACGCCGAGGCGCGCAGGTCGGTCGCCATCACCGGCGCACCACCGAGTTTCTCCACGCCGCGCACGATGGCCGTGTGGCCCTCGACGCGGATGTCCGCACCCAGCCGCAGCAGTTCGTTGACGTGCATGAAACGGTTCTCGAAGATCGTCTCGTTGATCACGCCCACGCCGTCCGCCACGCAGTTCAAGGCCATGAACTGCGCCTGCATGTCGGTGGGGAAGGCCGGGTACGGCGCGGTGGTCAGGCTGACGGCCTTCGGTCGCTTGCCCTGCATGTCCAGGGTGATGCTGTCGCTCGTGGTCTCGATCTTCGCACCGGCTTCGGTGAGCTTGTCGAGTACGGCTTCCAGCGTGTCGGGACGTGCGTTGCGCGCCGTGACCTTGCCACCGGTCATCGCCGCGGCCACGAGGAACGTACCGGTCTCGATGCGGTCCGGCACCACCGAGTGGCGACCGCCGCCGAGGCGCTCGACGCCGTGGATGACGATGCGCGAGGTGCCGGCGCCTTCGATCCTGGCGCCCAGCGCATTGAGGCATTCGGCCAGGTCGGTGACCTCCGGCTCCATCGCCGCGTTCTCCAGCACCGTGGTGCCTTCGGCCAGCGTGGCGGCGGCCATGACGTTCTCGGTACCGGTCACCGTGACCATGTCGAACACGAAGCGCGCGCCCTTCAGGCGTGCCGCGCGCGCCTTGATGTAGCCGTTCTCGACGGTGATCTCGGCACCCAGCGCCTGCAGGCCCTTGATGTGCTGGTCGACCGGACGCGAGCCGATCGCGCAGCCGCCCGGCAGCGACACCACCGCCGCACCATGGCGCGCGACCAGCGGGCCGAGCACCAGGATCGACGCGCGCATGGTCTTGACCAGCTCGTACGGCGCGACGAAGCGGCTGACCGTGGTGGGATCGACGGTGATGCCGCGCCCCTTTGCCAGCGTGCCTTCGTCGATGGTGATGCCGGCGCCCAGCTCGCCCAGCAGCTTCACCGTGGTGACCACATCGTGCAGGTGCGGCACGTTGGTGATCTCCACCGGCGCATCCGCCAGCAGCGTCGCGCACAGGATGGGGAGCACGGCGTTCTTGGCGCCGGAAATGGTGACTTCGCCGTTGAGCGTGTTGCCACCGGTGACGATGATTTTCTGCATGAGAGCCGGGATTGGGGAGTCGGGAATGGGGATTCGTAGGAGCGGAAGCCGGGCGGGGAGAGGAAGGGCCTGGGGAAAGCGCTGTTGCGGCTGCTTCCCGAATCCCGAATCCCGATTCCCTATTCCCGACCCCCAGCTTCATCGGGGGTGACGGTCTTCAACTGCAGCGCATGGATCGCGCCGCCCATCAGGTCGCCCAGCGTGGCGTAGACCATGCGGTGCCGGGCCAGCGGCAGCTTGCCGCAGAACGCCTCGGCCACCACGGTCGCCTCGAAGTGGACGCCATCGTCGCCCTGCACGTCGGCACGGGCGCCCGGCAGGCCGGATTCGATCAGTTTACGGATGGTTTCGGCGTCCAACGGGCTTTCCTAATAAAATACCCGGCCATTCTACCCGCCGGCGCCCCGTCCGCATGTCCCAGCCGCACCCCCTGACCCCGTCCGTCTCGCCTGCCAGCCTGGCGGCCAGCGGCCGTCGGGTCATCGAGATCGAGGCGCGCGCACTGGATGCACTGGCCGCCCGCATCGACGGCGCCTTCGCTGCCGCCTGCCAGGCCATCCTGGCCGGCC
The DNA here is from genome assembly GCF_022539275.1 of Pseudoxanthomonas sp. LH2527. Classification (NCBI taxonomy): domain Bacteria; kingdom Pseudomonadati; phylum Pseudomonadota; class Gammaproteobacteria; order Lysobacterales; family Lysobacteraceae; genus Pseudoxanthomonas; species Pseudoxanthomonas sp. LH2527. The sequence goes on from NZ_JAKZBW010000008.1 coordinate 90,166, forward strand.
GCGGCCGGGTGGTGTGCACCGGCATGGGCAAGTCGGGGCACATCGCCCGCAAGATCGCCGCGACGCTGGCCTCCACCGGCACGCCGGCGTTCTACGTGCATCCGGGCGAAGCCGGGCATGGCGACCTGGGCATGATCACCGATGCCGACGTGGTGCTGGCGCTGTCGTACTCGGGCGAATCGGACGAGGTACTGATGCTGTTGCCGGTGCTCAAGCGCCAGGGCAACCTGGTCATCGGCATGACCGGCCGGCCGCAGTCCACGCTGGCGCGCGAAAGCGACCTGCACCTGGATGTCAGCGTGCCGGCCGAAGCCTGCCCGCTGGACCTGGCGCCGACCAGCAGCACCACCGCCTCGCTGGCGATGGGTGATGCCTTGGCGGTGGCGCTGCTGGATGCGCGCGGCTTCACCGCCGACGACTTCGCCCGTTCGCACCCGGCCGGCAGCCTCGGCCGCCGCCTGCTGCTGCACATCACCGACGTGATGCATGCCGGCGACGACGTGCCGCGCGTGGACGTGGGAGCGACGCTGAGTGAAGCGCTGGTGGAAATGAGCCGCAAGCGCCTGGGCATGACCGCCGTAGTCGATGGCGATGGCCGCCTGGCCGGGCTGTTCACCGACGGTGACCTGCGCCGCACGCTCGACAATCCCGCCCTGGACGTGCGCAGCGCGCGCATCGCCGACGTGATGACGCGCGCGCCCAAGACCATCGGTGCCGACCAGTTGGCCGTCGAGGCCGCGCGCCTGATGGAAACCCACAAGATCAGCGGCCTGATCGTGGTGGATGATGAACTGCGGCCGGTCGGCGCGCTCAACATTCACGACCTGTTGCGTGCCCGCGTGGTGTAACCCGCAGGGTTGCCTCCGTTCCCCTCCCTTCCCGACGAGCCTCCGCCGACCATGCCGCTTCGCCATCTCCACGACCTGACCGACGACGTGCTGGCCCGTGCCGCGCGCATCCGGCTGGCGTGCTTCGACGTGGACGGCACGCTGACCGATGGCCGCCTGTTCCTGGACAGCGAGGGCCGGGAACAGAAGGCGTTCCATGTGCAGGACGGCCAGGGGCTGGTGCTGCTCAAGCGCGCCGGCATCGAGGTCGCCTTCATCACCGCCCGCGGCGGCACGGTCGCCGTGGCCCGTGGCCGCGAACTGGGCGTGCAGGTCTTCACCGGGATCAAGGACAAGCTGTCCACCGTGCGCGAACTCGGCGCCGGGCTGGGCATCGGGTTGGAGCAGGTCGCCTTCATGGGCGACGATCTGCCGGACGTGCCGCCGTTCCGTGCCGTGGGCCTGGCCATCGCGCCGGCCGATGCGCACCCATGGACCGCACAGCACGCGCACTGGCGCACCCGCCGCGCCGGCGGCCAGGGCGCCGCCCGCGAAGCCTGCGACCTGCTGCTCGGCACGCAGGGCCACGCGCCCGCGTTCGACGGAGGCACGGCATGAGCTGGCGCACCACGCTGGGCCTGGTGCTGTTGCTGGCCGCCATCGTCAGCGGCTGGTCGGCCTGGAAGAACCGCGACGTTCCCCCGCCCAACCGCGTCGTCGCCGACCGGTCCGACTACGTGATGCGCGACTTCGAGATGATCGCGCTGAACGGCGAGGGCCAGGAAGCCGTCGCCGTGCGCGCACCGGAAATGGCGCGCAACCCGCAGGACCAGACCTACACCATCACCACGCCGCTGTTCCTGCTGCCCGAAGAGGATGGCCGCTCGTGGGAGCTGCGCTCGAAGACCGGCTGGCTCAGCGCCAAGGGCGAGGAACTGCGCCTCAAGGGCGACGTGCATGGCACCTCGCCGGCCGGCGGCACCCGCAAGGCCGAGTTCCGCACCGAAACGCTCAACGTGTTCCCCGATCGCGATCTGGCCCAGACCAACGACGTGGTGACGGTCACGCAACCCGGCTCTAGACTGAGCGGGCGCGGTTTTGAGACCAACCTCAAGACCAAGGAATACACATTCAAATCCCAGGTGAGATCCATCTATGAACCGCGTTCTGCTCGCTAGCGCCGCGCTGCTGCTCCTGCTGCCCGCCGCCGGCGCCGTGGCCAAGTCCACCGACCGCAACCAGGCCATGACCATCGATTCGGGCAGCCAGTCCGGCAACATGGAAGGCAACGGCAAGACCGTGCTCGGCGGCGGCGTGGTGGTGAGCCAGGGCACGCTGGAGATCCAGTCGGCAGCGGCCGAAATCTACATGGCCAACGGCGAGATCTCGCGCTCGGTCTTCACCGGCAAGCAGGTGAAGATGAAGCAGCAGATGGACGACGGGACGTGGATGGACGCGCAGGCCGACCGCGTCGAATACGACATGAAGACCGAGACCATCACCTTCATCGGCAACTACACGGTGAAGTCCGAACGCGGCTCCAACAGCGGCCAGCGCATGGTCTACAACACCACCAGTGGCAACATGCAGAGCGGCGGCGACGGCACCCGCGTGCGTACCGTCATCCAGCCCAAGTCCGCGGCGCCGGCACAGGGCAAGAACTGATGCTCACCGCCAAGGGACTGCGCAAGCGCTACAAGCAGCGCGAGGTCGTCGCCGACTTCGGCCTGACCCTGCAGCCGGGTGAAGTGGTCGGCCTGCTGGGCCCGAACGGCGCCGGCAAGACCACCTGCTTCTACATGATCGTCGGCCTGGTGGCCGCCGACGCCGGCAGCATCGAACTGGACGGCCAGGACATCACCGCCCAGCCCATGTACCAGCGCGCCAAGCTCGGCGTGGGCTACCTGCCGCAGGAGCCGTCGGTGTTCCGCAAGCTCAGCGTGGCCGACAACATCCGCCTGGTGCTGGAACTGCGCGAGGACCTGGACAGCGCCGGCATCGAGCGCGAACTGGCCTCGCTGCTGGACGAACTGCAGGTCACCCATGTGGCCGACCAGCTGGGCGCCAGCCTGTCCGGCGGCGAGCGCCGGCGCGTGGAAATCGCCCGCGCCCTGGCCGCCCGCCCGCGCCTGATGCTGCTGGACGAACCCTTCGCCGGCGTCGACCCCATCTCGGTCGGCGAGATCCAGCGGATCGTGAAGCACCTCAAGGATCGCGGCATCGGCGTGCTGATCACCGACCACAACGTGCGCGAAACCTTGGGAATCTGCGACCGGGCGTATATCCTCAATGCCGGTAGCGTTCTGGCGCAGGGGGCCCCGGACGCGTTGCTGGCCAATCCGGACGTACGCCGGGTCTATCTGGGCGAAACCTTCCGCCTGTGATCCCGTCGGCGGCCCTTGGCCGCCTTTCGGGTTTCCAAGGTCGGGAATGAAGCCACGCCTGCAGACATCGCTGGGACAGCATCTGGTCATGACGCCGCAGTTGCGTCAGGCCATCCGGCTGCTGCAGATGTCCACCGCCGAACTCGAGATCGAGCTGACCGAAGCGGTGGAGACCAATCCGCTGCTGGACTGGAGCGAGCCGGAGGAAGAACCGGCCCAGGTCCGCGGCAACGACGACGACCAGCCCCCCGCCGAACCGGCGCAGGAAGTCGCGCGCGAGGCCGCCGACGACCGCGACGACTGGTCGCCCGACGAAGGGCCGTGGACCTCGTCCGGCAGCGGCGGCTCCTTCGAAGACGATGACGGCGGCAGCCCGGCCGAGCGCGTGGCGGAAGCCGACACCCTGCATGGCCACCTGCTGTGGCAGCTGCATCTCTCGCACCTTTCCGAACGCGACCGCCGCATCGGCGCCACGTTGATCGACGCGCTGGAAGACGACGGCTACCTGCGCGAGCCGCTGGCCGGCATCGTGCAGGCGCTGCGGCCGGACATCGAGGCACACGAAGACGAGGTGCTGGTCGTGCTGCACCAGCTGCAGCGCTTCGACCCGGTTGGCGTGGCCGCACGCACGCTCGGCGAATGCCTGCACCTGCAGCTGGCGGTGCTGAGCGACGACACGCCCGGCAAGGCGCTGGCGCTGCAGATCGCCGATACCGCGCTGGAACGCCTGCCGCGCAGCGGCGTAGCCGGCATCGCGCAGGAACTGAAACGCCCGGTCGCCGAGGTCGAGGAAGCCGTGCAGCTGCTGCGCACCCTCGATCCCAAGCCCGGCGCCCAGGTGGGCGATCTTTCCCACGACACCTACGTGGTGCCGGATTGCGTGGTCTGGCGCCAGCGCGGCGTCTGGCGCGCGGCGCTGTCCGGCAACACCCTGCCGCGCATCAGCATCCACCGCGGTTACGAACAGATGATCCGGCAGTGCGGCGACAGCGATGCCGGCTACCTCAAGGCGCAACTGCAGGAAGCGCGCTGGCTGCTCAAGAGCGTCGAAGCCCGCGGCGACACCCTGCTGAAGGTGATGCGCTGCCTGCTGCACCAGCAGGCCGGCTTCCTCGAATTCGGTGAGCAGGCACTGCGCCCGCTGACCTTGCGCGATGTCGCCGAAGAGGTCGGCCTGCACGAATCCACCGTGTCGCGTGCGATCGCCCGCAAGTACGTGCGCACGCCGCGCGGCACCCTGCCGATGCGGGCGTTCTTCGCCTCCGGCATCGACACCGACGGCGGCGGCGAAGCGTCCAGCACGGCCATCCAGGCGATGATCCGACGGCTGGTCGATGCCGAGAATCCGCGCAAGCCGCTGTCCGACGCCAAGCTGGCGGACCTGCTGAAGGCCTCGGGCATTCCGGTCGCGCGCCGCACCGTGGCCAAGTACCGCGAAGCCCTGAACATCCTGTCCTCGCACGAACGCGTGCGCATCGCCTGAACCGCGCCCGTTCCGCCCCGGAATCGTGATCGTGTTCCGCCCGCACGAAACGTTTTCCTAACACCTCCCCGGGTCACGAAAAAAAGACCGCCGCGACAGTTGATAGTTGCCGCGGAGGGGTCCATCTTTGTCTTGCAGGCACCCCCTGCCATCGCCACCGGCACAGGAGATCGACGGAACCCAGACGCTACCGCGTGGTCATTCCATGACACGCCCACCGCGCCCCGCGCGCGGCTCTACCGACCCGAAGGAGGCACTAATGCGTATCGAGACTTACGGCCATGAAATCGAAGTCACTCCCGCCTTGCGCGAATACGTCGAAACCAAACTGAGGCGGTTGGAACGCCACTTCGAGCAACCCTGCGAAGTCCGTACGCAACTGGGAACCCGTAAACCCGATTACCTGGCCGAAGCCACGGTCAATGTCGCCGGCCGCAGGCTGCACGCCGATGCCGGTGCGCAGGACATGTATGCCGCCATCGACATCCTGGCCGACAAGCTCGACCGCCTGCTGGTCAAGCACAAGGAAAAGCGCACCGACGTGCAGCGCCACAGCATGCGTGGCGAACTGATCGGCTGACGCACCACCCTGCACGGAGTCGCTCCGCGTTGCGGAGCGACCCGTCGCATCTTCACCAACGCCTGCCATCCCGCGACGACCGCACCCTGCGGTCGCGCGCTCCCGACATGCCGATTACACTGGACTCGTCGCGCCCCTGGCGGACGATGCCGATGCCGGCTCGTGGCCATCGCGCACCGCCCGACGCGGCATTCCCTCCCCGCCGGCTGTCTCCGCATGATGAATACCAGCATCACCGCCCGTGAACTGTTCGATCAGCAGAAGGACAAGCTGGCCCTGCGCTGGCTGGCGGGGCAGAAGGGCGAGAAGCGCGTGCTGGAATCCGGCGACACCGTGTCGCGGCGGCCATCGCTGGCCGGTTACCTCAACGCCGTCTATCCCAACAAGGTGCAGATCCTCGGCACCGAGGAACTGACCTGGCTGGATTCGCTCGACTCGCGCCAGCGCTGGGAAACCATCGAGAAGATCGTGCAGGCCAAGCCGCTGGCGCTGGTGATCAGCAAGAGCCAGTCCTGCCCCGAGGACCTGCGCGAGGCGGCGAACGAGAACGACACGCCCCTGTGGGCCTCGCCCAAGCGCGGCCACGAACTGCTCAACCACCTCTCCTATCACCTGGCGCGCACGCTGGCGCCGCGGGTGACGCTGCATGGCGTGTTCATGGAGATCTATTCGATCGGCGTGCTGATCACCGGTGAGGCCGGCTCCGGCAAGAGCGAGCTGGCGCTGGAACTGCTGAGCCGCGGCCACCGGCTGGTGGCCGACGACGCGCCCGAGTTCACCCAGATCGCGCCCGATGTCCTGGACGGCACCTGCCCGGAACTGTTGCAGGACCTGCTGGAGGTGCGCGGCCTGGGCGTGCTCAACGTGCGCGAGATGTTCGGCGACACGGCGGTGAAGAAGAACAAGTACCTGCGCCTGATCGTGCACCTGACCCGGCCGATGACCGAACCCAACCCGCACGGTTACGAGCGGCTGACCGGCGATTCCGGCACCCGCCACGTGCTGGACCTGGACGTGCCGCTGATCACCCTGCCCGTCATGCCCGGCCGCAACCTGGCCGTGCTGACCGAGGCCGCCACGCGGCTGCACATCCTGCGCACCAAGGGTATCGATCCGGCGGCGATGTTCATCGCCCGGCACAGCAACCTGCTCGAGCGCAGCACGCCATGACCCAGGGCGACCCGACCCCCGCGGACCCGCGCGACGAGTCCGTCGCCACTCCGCCGCCTCCCACGGTGGTGATCGTCAGCGGCCTGTCCGGCTCCGGCAAGTCGGTGGCGCTGAAGACCTTCGAGGACCTGGATTACTACTGCGTCGACAACCTGCCGGTGGACCTGCTGCCCTCGTTCGTGCGCAGCCTGGTGCGCGAGGACGAACTGCCGCCGAAGATCGCGGTGGGCATCGACGTGCGCAGCCGCCGCAGCGACCTGTCCAAGCTGGCGCAATGGCGCGCGGCGCTGGCGCAACTGGGCCTGTCCGGCCGGGTGGTGTTCTTCGATGCCGACGACGAGGTGCTGCTGCGGCGCTACTCCGACACCCGCCGCCGCCACCCGCTGGGGCATGGCGGCCTGTCGCTGCAGGAAGCGATCCGCCAGGAGCGCACGATCATCCAGCCGCTGCGCGACGAAGCCGATGTCGTCATCGACACCAGCCAGCTCAACGTCCACCAGCTGCGCCGCCGGATCATCGCCGAGTTCGCCCTCAACAAGGGCACCCAGCTGTCGCTGCTGTTCGAGTCCTTCGCCTACAAGCGCGGCGTGCCGGCGGACGCGGACTTCGTGTTCGACGCCCGCGTGCTGCCCAACCCGCACTGGAATCCGGAACTGCGCCCCTACGCCGGCCGCGACCCCAAGGTGCGGGCCTTCCTCGACACCCAACCGGAAGTGGCCGAGTACGTCGGCCAGGTCAGCGGCTTCCTCGACACCTGGCTGCCGCGCCTGCGCGGCGAGACCCGCAGCTACGTGACCATCGCGTTCGGCTGCACCGGCGGCAAGCACCGCTCGGTCTACCTGGCCGAGACCCTGGCGCGGCATGCCCGCGAGCAGGGCTGGGAAGAAGTCGCCACCTTCCACCGCGAACTGGACTGACCCCGGGTTCGCAGCGCCGGGCTTGCCCGACTCACACTTTCCAACGCCTCGGGCACAAGCAGCGGAGCACGCTCCGCTCTACGGGCGCGCCGTCACCCGGAAACCCTTACCGTTCCATCCGCGCCGCTTCCTGCCCGTCATGCCCGTCTGTTAACGTTCCTGCATGGCCTGTGGCATTCTTCTTGTGACTCATCCTGGCGTGGGCGCGGCGATCCTGGCGGTTGCCACGGCGCTGCTGCGACAACTGCCCCTGAAGGCGGAAGCCTTCGAGGTGCCGTTCGACGCCGACCTCGATGCCCTGCTGCCGCAGGCATCTGCGGCGTTGCGGCGCGTCGATGGCGGCGACGGGGTGCTGGTGCTGACGGATCTGTATGGCGCCAGCCCCAGCAACCTGGCCGGCAAGCTGGCGCGCCTGGGCACGCCGGTGCGGCGCGTCTCGGCGCTCAGCCTGCCCATGCTGCTGAGGGTGATGAATTATCCGGAACAGGGACTGGACGACCTGCCTGCCACGGCGGCGGCGGGCGCACGCAATGGAGTCATCCACGACGATGCTTGAACGCGAACTCATCATTTCCAACCGCCTCGGACTGCATGCGCGGGCCACCGCCAAGCTGGTGCAGACGCTGTCCGGCTTCCGCTGCAACGCCACGCTGGCGGCCAAGGGCCGCGAGGTGAACGCCAAGAGCATCATGGGCGTCATGCTGCTGGCCGCCGGCCAGGGCACCCCGGTGACGGTCCGCATCGACGGCGAGGACGAAGCCGCCGCCATGCAGGACGTCGTGTCGCTGTTCGAGCGACGATTCGACGAGGAATCCTGACATGCGGGCGCTGCTGCCGGGCCATGGGGCTTCGCGCGGCAGCGCGCTCGGACGCGCCCGGGTCCGGCTGCCGCATGTGCTGGATGTCGCCGAGCAGCTCATCCGCGCCGACCAGATCGACGACGAGGTCGCCCGCCTGCACGAGGCGGTCGACGCCACCCGCCGCGAGATGCACAGCCTGCGCACGCGCCTGCACGGCGCGCTGGCGAAGGAAGTCGGCGAGTTCCTCGACCTGCACGCGCTGCTGCTCGACGACCCCGAGCTGCTGCACGGCCTGGACGAACTGATCCGCACCGGCCGCTATGCGGCCGACTACGCGCTGCGCCTGCAGCGCGACCGCCTGGCGGCCGTCTTCGACGGCATGGACGACGCCTACCTCAAGAGCCGCATGGACGACCTGGACCATGTGATCGGCCGCATCCACGCGCACCTGCAACAGCGCGCACCCGATGCGCCGGGCGTGGCCGGCGAGATCCTGGTCAGCGACAACGTGGCGCCATCGGAACTGGCGGAACTGCAGCAGCAGGGTGTGCTGGGTGTGGTCACCGCCGCCGGCAGCACGCTGTCGCACAGCGCGATCCTCGCGCGCAGCCTGCACCTGCCGCTGGTGGTGGGCAATGCGCAGGCGCTGCAGAAGATCAACGACGGCGACGTACTGCTGGTCGACGGCGCCACCGGCGAAGTGGTGGTCAATCCCGATCCGGACGACCTGCGCCGCTACCGTGAGCGACTGCGCGATGCCGCGCGCGAGGCGCGCGAGCTCGGGCGCCTGCGCTCCAAGCCCAGCCGCACGCGCGACGGCGTCGACATCGCCCTGTGGGCGAACGCGGAATCGCTCGAAGACGTGGCGAAGGCGCACACGCTCGGCGCCACCGGCGTGGGCCTGTACCGCACCGAGTTCCTGTTCCTGCAACGGCGCGAGCTGCCCAGCGAGGAGGAGCAGTTCCAGGTCTACCGCGACCTGGTGCTCGGCATGGGCGGACGACCGGTGACCATCCGCACCCTCGACCTGGGCGCCGACAAGGCCGACCGTGCCGGCCTTGTGGTCCACAACGAAGAGAACCCGGCGCTGGGCCTGCGCGGCGTGCGCCTGTCGCTGGCGCATGCCGGCGTGTTCGACACGCAGTTGCGCGCCATCCTGCGCGCATCCAGCTACGGCCCGATCCGCGTGCTGGTGCCGATGGTCAGCGGCCGCGAGGAAATGCTGGAAGTGCGTCGCCGCTTGCAGCGCGCGGCCCTGCAGCTGCGCAAGCAGGGCCACGAGGTCGCGGTCCAGCTGGCACTGGGCGCGATGATCGAAGTGCCCGCCGCGGCCATCGCGCTGCACGCCTTCGCCGACGTGGTCGACTTCGTCTCGATCGGCACCAACGATCTGGTGCAGTACCTGCTGGCTGCGGACCGCAACAACGAGGCGCTGGGCGAACTGTATTCGCCGTTGCACCCGGGCGTGCTGCGGCTGCTGCGGCACGTGATCCGCACCGGCGCCGAACACGATGTCCCGGTGGCGATGTGCGGCGAGATCGCCGGCGATGCCATGCTCGCGCCGATGCTGCTGGCGCTGGGCCTGCGCGAGTTCAGCCTGCATCCGGCCACGCTGCTGGAAGTGCGCCGCGCGATCCGCGATGTCGACCTCACCGACCTGCAGGCACGCACCGAGAAGCTGTTGCAGGCACGCGACCGTGCCGGCATCGAGCGCTGGTTGAAGGCGGCCAGTGGCCTCTGAGATGGCTCCTGTGGAAGCGACGCAAGTCGCGATAGGGCATCGGGAAAGCTTCATCGCGACTGACGTCGCTCCCACAACTGCCACCCCGCCACCCACATCCCACACCACACCCGACACCCCTGCCCCAGGGTGTCCATAAATCGCAGCCCGGGCGATAATGGCGCAATGAACGCCTGATGCCCCGGTCGCATCCGCCTGACGGATCGGCCCCATTCCGGAGTACCGAATGGTCGAGACCATCCGCCACGACAAGACCGCACGCCAGCTGCGCCTGCTCTCCGACGCGCTCGACAGCGGTCGGCTGGGGCCCGTGCGCCGGCTGGTCAACACCTTGTCGCCGGCGGAGATCGGCAACCTGCTGGAGTCGCTGCCGCCGGGCAAGCGCGAAGTCGTGTGGGGCCTGGTCGATCCCGAGGACGACGGCGAAGTGCTGGTGCATGTCGGCGACGAGGTGCGCGAAAGCCTGCTGGCGGACATGGACACCGACGAGATCGTCGCCGCCGTCGAAGACCTCGACATCGACGACCTCGCCGACCTGGTCGAGGACCTGCCCGACACCGTCATCGACGAAGTACTCAAGTCGATGGACCGCGAGAACCGCGAGCGCCTGGAGCAGGTGCTGTCGTACGCGGAGGACACCGCCGGCCGCCTGATGAACCCGGACGTGGTCACCGTGCGCGCCGACGTCAACGTCGACGTGGTGCTGCGCTACCTGCGCCTGCGCGGCGAACTGCCCGACCACACCGACCACCTCTACGTGGTCAGCCGCCGCCACCAGTATCTCGGCCGCGTGCCGCTGGCCGCGCTGGTGACGCACGAGGACACCACCCCGATCAACCGGCTGATCGACGACGAGCAGCCGGCCATCGACGTGGGCGAGAGCGCGCAGGAAGTCGCGCGCCAGTTCTCCGACCACGACTGGGTGTCCGCGCCCGTGGTGGACGACAACAACATCCTGCTCGGCCGCATCACCATCGACGACGTGGTCGACATCATCCGCGAGCAGGCCGAACACCAGGCGCTGGGCGCCGCCGGTCTGGACGAAGACGAGGACCTGTTCTCGCCGGTCAAGCGTGCCGTGCGCGGTCGCGTGGTGTGGCTGGGCATCAACCTGTTCACCGCCTTCATGGCCGCGACGGTGATCAAGCAGTTCGACGCCACGCTGGAGAAGATCGTCGCGCTGGCGGTGCTGATGCCGATCGTCGCCGGCATCGGCGGCAACGCCGCCGTGCAGGTGCTCACGCTGATGGTGCGCGGCCTGGCGCTGGGCCAGGTCGGCTCCAGCAATGCGCGCATCCTGTTGTGGAAGGAGATCCGCGTGGCGCTGATCAACGGCGTTCTGATCGGCGGCATCGTCGGCCTGATCGCGCTGCTGTGGTTCCACAGTCCGATGCTGTCGCTGGTCATCGCGCTGGCGCTGATCATCAATTTCTGCGCCGCCGCCACCGCCGGCGTGCTGCTGCCGCTGCTGCTCAAGCGCATGAACATCGATCCCGCCGTCGCCGGCACCGTCGTGGTCACTGCGGTGACTGACGTGATGGGCTTCTTCTGCTTCCTGGGCTTGGCCACGGTCATCCTGCTGCACTGAGGCGTCCGCATCGATGGAACGGCTAGGCAAGGTCAGCGAATGGAACGACGAGCGCGGCTTCGGCTTCATCGCACCGCTCGACGGCGAGCCGGCACGCGTGTTCTTCCACGTCCGTGACTACCGGCTCGACGGGCGTCGGCCCGAGGTGGGCGAAATGATCAGGTTCACCGCGCAACGCGAGGCCGACGGCAAGTGGCGTGCCCGGACGGTCCGCAGGACAGTGCCTGCGGCACGGCAGGCCAAACTGGCGGCGCCGTCGCGGGCTGCGGCACGGCGACCCGGCTCCGCCCTGCCCGGCGCGCTCGCCATCGTGGCCTATGCCCTGCTCGTCGCATGGGCCATCGGCGCGGGACGGCTTCCGTTGGAAGCGATGTTCGTGCCGCTGGCGCTGTCGGCGATCACCTTCGTCGCCTACGCGCTGGACAAGCATGCCGCGCAGACCGGCCGCTGGCGCACGCCCGAATCGACGCTGCACGTGCTGGAACTCGCCGGTGGCTGGCCGGGTGCGTGGATCGCCCAGCGGGTGCTGCGGCACAAGTCGAGCAAACGCGCTTACCGCGTGGTGTTCCGGGCCATGGGGGTGCTGCACGTCATCGCCGTCGCTGCGTGGTTGTGGGGACGGGCGTGACGCCGATGCGAGGGACATGGCCGGCGTGGCCGGCGCAACGAGACTGAGCCTGCCGGACCGACGTTCGCCCGCACGCGCCGCTTTCCTACAGGTCGCCGCGGCATGTCCCGATCCCTACGATCGTGTCCGCGCGCGAGGCTGGCGCTTCCCCGGTCCGGTTCATCGCCATGCGCCTGCTTCTCACCGCCCTGCTCTGCCTGCTGACGTGGCCCGCCCCGGCGACGCCGCCACCCGAGCCGATGCTGGCCACGTCTTACCGCGAGGGCGTCGCGGTGTCGTCCTTCCTTGTGAGCGAGAAGCTGGATGGCGTGCGGGCGCGTTGGGATGGCCGGGCGCTGTGGACGCGCGGCGGCGCGCGCATCGCGGCACCGACCACGTTCACGCGCGACTGGCCGACCGACCCCATGGACGGCGAAGTCTGGATCGCGCGCGGCCGCTTCGATGAAGTCAGTGCCCTCGTCCGGCGCATCAACACCGACCCTCAATCCTGGCGAAGCGTGCGCTTCATGGCCTTCGACCTGCCCGCACATCCGGGACCCTTCGACCAGCGCGTCGCGCGCCTGCGCGCGCTGGTCTCGGCCGCCGGCAACGTGCATCTGGCGATGATCCCCCAGCAGCGCTTCGCCACTCCGGCAGACCTGGATGCAGAACTGGCCCGCGTAGTGGCCACCGGCGGCGAAGGCCTGATGCTGCACCGGCGCGACGCGCGCTACCGGCCCGGACGCAGCGACCACCTGCTCAAGTACAAGACCCATCAGGATGCCGAAGCGCAGGTGGTCGCGCACCTGCCCGGCAAGGGCAAGTACGAAGGCATGATGGGCGCCGTGCAGGTGCGTACACCGGAGGGACGCAGCTTCCGCCTGGGGAGCGGCTTCACCGACGCGCAGCGGGCCGCGCCACCGCCGTTGGGTGCGTGGGTGACGTATCGCTACAGCGGACTCACCTCGACCGGACTGCCCCGCTTCGCGCGCTTCGTGCGGGTTCGCGAAGAGGTGACGCCGCCCGATCGCACGCGATGACAGGATCGCCGCCGACCGGCATCGTGGCACCCTCGGGTTATGCTGGCATCCGTTATCCCCGAATGCCGACTGCCATGCGCTTTCTCGCCACCGCCTGCCTGGGCCTGCTGCTGATCCTGATGACCGCCTGCACCACGACCGCACCGATGAATCCCACCGGCGAATTCGTCACGCGCGAGGTCGCAGTCGACGGACAGACCTACCGCTACCAGGTCTTCGTGCCCGCCGCGCGCTTCCGCAGCGGCCAGCCGCCGGTGGTGCTGTTCCTCAACGGCTCCGGCGAGCGCGGCCGCGATGGCGTGAAGCAGACCATGGCCGGCCTGGGGCCATACCTGCGGCAGCATGCGGACACCTTCCCCGCCCTGGTGGTGTTCCCGCAGGCGCCGGACGATACGGAATGGACCCAGGGCGCCGGCCCCATCGCCTTCGCCGCACTGGACGCCGCGCTACGCGAGTTCAACGGCGATCCCGACCGCGTCTCGCTGACCGGCATGTCGATGGGCGGCTACGGCACCTGGGAACTGGCGCTGCAGCAGCCCACGCGCTTCGCCGCGCTGGTGCCGGTCTGTGGCGGCATTACCGTGGACTGGGGACGCGACCGGGCCAGCATGAACGTGCACAGCGTCGCGGGTACGGCGGACCCGTTCGCCGCCGCCGCGCAGCGCCTGAAGGACGTGCCGGTGTGGATCTTCCACGGCGGCAAGGACGACGTGGTGCCGCCATCGCAGTCGCGCCGCATGGACGCCGCGCTGAAGGCCGCCGGTGCGCGTGACGCCCGCTACACCGAATTCCCCGACGCCAACCACAACAGCTGGGACGCCACCTACGCCCACGCGCCGATGTGGGACTGGCTGTTCGCGCAGCGTCGCGGGCGCTGAGCGTGGCCGACCTGATCCCCGACTACTTCACCGCCGGCTGGCGCGACCAGCCGCTGGCCTGCCCCTGCGGCTGGCAGGGCGACAGCCGTGCCATGGCGATGGAACTGCATGACGCCGTCACCGACTACGCCTGCCCGCAGTGCGGCAACCTGCTGCTGATCGTCTCGCACCCGACGCTGGACCAGGTCCGCGCGGCCGCGGCTGCCGGCAACGCGGAGGCCGCGAGCCAACTGGCCATCATCGAGGAAGCCCAGGCCCGCTTCCCCCGGCACGGCGACTGAGCCTGCGCCGGCACGCCCTGGGTCACGCTTCGGCCGTCCCGACGCCACCGGCGGACACACCCGCCTCAACCCCCGCCCGTAACGGCCGATAACCCGGCATCCCCTGGTGGCCGACGGGCATCCGCCCATGGCCGTGCGAGCGATTTGAATGGCTGACGCGGCCGACGACAACTCCGGTATCTCTGGCGGCTTCCGCCGGTTGTGGTCGCGTCGCCGCGAAGCCGCTGCACCGGCCTCGCGCGAACTCGCCACCACGAAGACCACCGCCCGGGGCCCGGCGATCAGCGCTGCCCAGCTGCAGGCGCTGTTCGCGCATGCGGAGGAACCGGGTGCCCTGCTGTCGGCCTTCGCCGACGGCGTCGCCGGCCTGCCGGGCGAACTGCATGGCATGGGCGAGCGCCTGCAGTCCGCGCACGCCGACAACGACTGGCCGCGCTATGGCCGCGCGCTGCGCCAGCTCGTCGACAAATACATCCGCACGATCCAGGACGAGCCGCTGTCGGGCGAAGCGGAGCAGATGCGCGACCTGCTGCACCACCTGCTGGTTGGCGGCATGGAACACCTGCTGCGCGACGACACCACGCTGCTGCCGCAGGCGAACGCCCTGGCCGACCGCGTGCGCCAGTGGCAGCCCGCGCAGCCGCTGGCCGAACTCGGCAACGACCTGAAGGAACTCTGCCAGCAGGTCGGCCTGCGCACGCACGAAGTGAACGATGCGCAGGAACTGATGCGCAGCCTGTTCGACCTGCTGCTGGAAAACGTCGGCGAACTGATCGAGGACGGCAGCTGGCTGCAGGACCAGATCGGCGCGGTACGCCAGTTGCTCGCCGGACCGCTCGACCGCACCGCGCTGGAACAGACCCGCGCCGGTCTGCGCGAGGTGATCTACAAGCAGGGCCTGCTGAAACAGGGCCTTGCCGAGTCGAAGGCCTCGATGAAGGAGATGATGGTGACCTTCGTCGAGCGGCTGGACGGCATGGCCAGCAGCACCGGCGAATACCACGACCGCATCAGCTTCCACGCCCAGGCCGTGCGCGAGAGCCGCAGCATCGCCGAGCTGGGCAAGCGCATGGAGGACATCCTGGCGGACACCGCGACGGTGCAGGCGCAGGCCGCGCGCGCGCGCGACAGCCTGCTGGAAGCGCGACGCGAGGTGGAAGAAGCCGAGCGGCGCGTGATGAACCTGGAACAGGAACTGCAGTCCGTCTCCGAACTGGTGCGCGTGGACCAGCTGACCGAAGCCCTCAACCGGCGCGGCTTCGACGAGCTGTTCAAGCGCGAATCGGTGCGCGCGCTGCGCAGCGGCCAGACGCTGACCTTGGCGCTGCTGGACCTCGACGATTTCCGCCACATCAACGCCGCCCACGGCCACCTCGGCGGCGACGCCGCGCTGTGCCATGTCGTGGCGCTGGCCCGCAACACCCTGCGCGCCACCGATGCGGTCGCCCGCTTCGGCGGCGAGGAATTCGTGCTGCTGCTGCCGGAGACCAGCTTCCTGGAAGCGATGGGCACGCTGGAGCGCCTGCGCGACCGCCTCGCGCACAAACCGCTGGTCTACGAAGGCCGCGGCATCCTGGTGACCTTCAGCGCCGGCGTGGCGCGCTGGCAACCCGGCGAATCACAGGACGAACTGCTCGCACGCGCCGACCGCGCCATGTACCAGGCCAAGCAGGCCGGCAAGAACCGCGTGGTCGCGGCGCCGGAATGATCCCCCGGATCGGCGGTGACGCGGCGTCGATCTGACTCGCGCCGCAACGACATGACCCGTCATCCCCGCAGCATCCGCGCATGCGTCGCAAGTACGCTCAACGCGATGTCGACTGCGTTTACCCCGCGACCTCACACCCGTCGTCCCGGCGGTTTTCAGCGGCCGAATGACCGAATACTCCAGCACCCAGCGATAGCGTCCATGGCCTCGCGATCCCACAACCCGTCATCCCGGCGCAGGCCGGGACCCAGCGACTTTATCCATGGCAACAAAGCACCAGGACGAGCGGCCTGACCGGAGAACGAAAGGCACTGGGTCCCGGCCTTCGCCGGGATGACGGTCTTGAAGCTATTCGCACAACGACAGAGCGCGTTACGTGTCAGGCCAAGCAGTTCGGCAGTAACCACGCGGTCGCTGACAATCGAATACAGCGCATGCGTTTGACGCGGCGTTGATATCTCTTGCCTGCCATATCTCACCCGTCATACCAGCGGCTTTCAGCAGCCGAATGGCTGATCACTCAAGCACCCAGTGATGGCGTATATGGCCTCGCGATCCCACAATCCGTCATCCCGGCGCAGGCCGGGACCCAGCGACTTTATCCACGGCACTGAACCACCAGGACGCGCGACCTGACTGGCGAACGACAGGCACCAGGTCCCGATCTGCGCCGGGATGACGGCATCGGGATACTCGTCGCATGTCGCAGACATCGTCTACGCGACGTAGCGCCGCCATCTCACCCCAGCAGCATCTCCAGCACCGCCATGCGGATGGCGACGCCGTTGCTGACCTGGCGCAGCACCAGCGACTGCGGGCCGTCGGCCACCTCGTCGGTGATCTCGACGCCGCGGTTGATCGGGCCAGGGTGCAGCACCACCGCGTCCTTCGCGGCGCGCGCCAACCGCGTCGTGGTCAGGCCGTAGTCGCGGTGGTAGTCCTCCAGCGACGACACCAACCCCTCTTCCATCCGTTCGCGCTGCAGGCGCAGCATCATCACCACGTCCACGCCCTGGAGCATGGCGTCGAAGTCCTGACCCTGCACGCATCCGGCCAGCGTGCCGTCGTCCGGCAGCAGCGACTGCGGGCCGCACACGCGGATCTCGCCGGCGCCCAGCGTGCGCAGCGCGTGCAGGTCCGAGCGTGCCACACGCGAATGCTTCACGTCGCCGACCATCAGTACCTTCAGGCGCGAGAAGTCCGCGCCCTTGGCCTGGCGGATCGTCAGCACGTCCAGCAGGCCCTGGGTGGGGTGCGCGCTGCGGCCGTCGCCGGCATTGACCAGCGCCGTGCCCTCGCCGGCCTCGGCGGCCAGCGCGGCGACCGCGCCATCGTCGGCGTGGCGGACGATGAAGCCACGCACGCCCATCGCTTCCAGGTTGCGCAGCGTGTCGCGCGCGGTCTCGCCCTTGCGGGTGGAGGAGGTGGAGGCATCGAAGTTCAGAACGTCCGCGCCAAGGCGCTGCGCGGCGATGTGGAACGAGCTGCGGGTGCGGGTGGACGGCTCGAAGAACAGCGTGCAGACGGTGGTGCCGTCGAGCACCTGCCGGCGCGGAGTGCGGCCGAGCGCGGCATCGCGGATCTGGCCGGCGCGGTCGATCAGCCGGCACAGGGTGTCGCGCGGCAGGCCGTCGAGGGTGAGCAGGTGGCGCAGGCGTCCGTCGGAATCGAGTTGTGGGGTCATGGAGTGCGGTCGGGAAGGGTCAGGTCAGCAGGGTCGCGTCGTGCGGCGCGGCCAGCCAGCGTTCGATGATGACGGCGGCGGCGACGGCGTCGAGCGCGGCGGCATCGCGCCGGCGCTTGCGACCTTCGGCGCGGTCCAGCGCGAAGCGTTGCGACGCCTCGACGGAGCTGGTGCGTTCGTCCACCAGCACCACCGGCAACTGGTAGCGCGTGCGCAGCTCGCGGGCGAAGGCGTGGGCACGCTTGCGGATCGGCTGGTCGCCGCCGTCCAGCGTCATCGGGTCGCCGACCACCAGGCCATCCGGCTTCCACTCCGCGTGCAGCTTGTCGATCGCCTGCCAGTCCGGGCCGTGGCCGTGCACGTCGATCACCGCCAGCGCGCGTGCGCCGGTGCCGAACGCGCTGCCCACGGCCACGCCGATGCGGCGGGCGCCCACGTCGAATCCCAGTACGGTGCCGTCCAGCTTCATGCCCAGTGCCTCCGTTCGATGCGGTCTGCGCCATCCTGCAGCGGCGTGCGGCAACGCGACGTCGGCGGATGCGGGTTCATGCGTGGCCGCTGTAGTCCGTCAGGCGCGTCATGTCCACGCCGATCCGTTGGCCTGCGGTCTGCCAGCGCTGTTCCAGCGGCACGGCGAAAAGCAGGTCGGCATCGGCGGGCACGGTCAGCCAGCTGTTCTCGCCCAGTTCGTATTCGAGTTGACCGGCACCCCAGCCCGCGCAGCCCAGCGCCACCACCGCGTGCGCCGGGCCCTCGCCTTCGGCCATCGCTTCGAGGATGTCGCGCGAGGTGGTCAGGTACAGGCCGCTGGCGACTTCCAGCGTGGATTCCCACGCGCGCGCACTGTCGTGCAGCACGAAGCCGCGCTCGGGGTGCACCGGGCCACCGGCCAGTACGATCTGTTCGTCCAGGCGCGGATCGTGCGAGGCCAGGTTCATCTGCCGCAGCACCTCGCCCAGCGTGTACTCGGACGGACGATTGACGACCACGCCCATGGCGCCTTCGTCGTCGTGCTGGCAGATCAGGGTGACGGCGCGCGCGAAATGGGGATCGGACAGCGCCGGCAAGGCGATCAGCAGCTGGTTGGCCAAGGGCGTGGCGGCATCTTGCATGGCCGACATTCTAGCCCGCCCCCGCGCGCCTCGCGCCTTCACGGACTGATCCTGTCCGCAACTGGCCCTAGAATCGCCATTCCTCTTCAGGCGCACGCCCATGTCCGGCTACTGCGACATCGCCCCCGGCCACCCCCTGCACGGCCCCTACCACGACCGCGAGTACGGGTTCCCGCAACGGGACGAAGCCGTGCTGTTCGAGCGCCTGCTGCTGGAGATCAACCAGGCCGGCCTGAGCTGGGAGACGATGCTGAGGAAGCGCGAGGGCTTCCGCGCCGCCTACAGCGGCTTCGACGTCGACGCGGTGGCCCGCTACGGCGAGCAGGATCGCGCCCGCCTGCTGGCCGACCCCGGCATCATCCGCAACCGCCTGAAGGTCGAGGCCGCCATCCACAACGCCCAGGTCATCCAGCAGCTCCGCGGCACGCACGGCAGCTTCGCCGCGTGGCTGGACGCCCACCACCCCTTGCCGAAGCCGGAGTGGATCAAGCTGTTCAAGAAGACCTTCCGCTTCACCGGCGGCGAGATCACCAACGAGTTCCTGATGAGCCTGGGCTACCTGCCCGGCGCCCACCGCGAAGACTGTCCCGCCTTCAAACGTGCGGCGAAGCAGCGGCCGCCATGGATGACCGCCGGGCGCTGATGCAGCGACACGGTTCGTGGGTTGGGGTGAACCCCACCATCGCATCGATTCCGGCATTCCGATGTTGGGGTTCGCACGCTCACCCCAACCTATCTCGCTCCATGCGCTCGCCGTGGGACGACATCGGCGCAAATGAACCGTCAGGCATCGCGAGGTACCAGCGGCACCATGAAAACCTGTACCAGGCCTGCCAACAGAAGCGCCACCGCAGGCACCACGACGGAAACAGGCGATGGCCAGAGATCGCGGACAACGATGAAGCTGGCGAAAGTGGGGAAGAAAGCGAGCACACTCAATCTGTGCACGGAAACAAGGCGACCACAGGCATCGCAGGGAACGGATCGACGTGGACCCAGGAAGCTTTTCCTGATCCACGACATGGCGGGGTGCTTGCAGTGAGGGCATGAGACCATCGTTGCGATTCCTGTCGAAAGATCGAATGTGGCAATTAGGCGACGTTGCGTTGCCGCGTAACGCTACCGGTCCGATACGCCATCAACCGCAGGAGCAGTGGAGCGGATTCCGTTTCATGGCCGCAATCCCCATCACTACTCACGGCTTCTTGAAGAAGTAGTAGAGACCCGCGCCAAGCAACACCACGCCGAACGCCAGCCCGGCAGTCTGACCTGTCTGATAGGCGCCGCTGGCCGGCGACTCCGACAACAGTCTCGACACCACGATGCCGCCACCCCAGAGAATCCCGATCAGGCCGGAGATCTTGTTTCTCATGCGTCATTCCATCCTTTGCAAAGATTCTGGTGATTCCCGATCAGTCGGATCAGTCCCTGGTCTGGAAGTGGTACGCCACCACGTCCGGACTGGGGCGCGCATGGACCTCGCCATCCACTTCAACGACAGGCAGGGCGTAACCGCGATGGTCTGCCAGTCCTGATCCATCAAAGCGGTCATGGAAGGCCTGGCTCGCGCCCGGACGGTCGATATCGACGTAGGTGACCGGAATGTTGCGACCCTGCAGGGACGCGAGCATCTGCCGGGTGTAGCCGCAGCCGTCGCGGCCGTAAACCACCACGGTGTTGCGTGACGAGGCGACGATGGCAGTCTCCGTCATCGAGGACTGCAACTTGGCCTTGATGTGCTTGTATGCGTGGTGACCGGCGCCCAGCACCACCAGGATCGAGACCAGCACAAGAAACGTACGCGACATGCTTCCTCCATGAAGTGTTTTTGCAGCGCTCGAATCAAAGCAATGACGCTGTGTCCCTTCCAGCGCGCCCGCTTGGACGAACGATGCTCCGAATCCTTGCAGACTCTTTGCGTTCTAAGCCGCCAAGGTCCGACCGCGCAATCATCCACGTCACGCGTACACGATTCGCCCATGGATACTAACGCGAACTAAAAGTGAGGTGATGCTCGTCCAGGTACGGACTGCCGCACGACAAGGCGAGCCCACCTTGCCGGCACGTCGCGCTTCCACTTCCGGCCGTCGTCCGTCACCGTGCGTCATCACCCGCGCGAATCGCTCCACCGTTTTCATCGCCCACGAAAAAGGGGCGGTCGCCCGCCCCTTCTCGTGATGACGCATTACGCGGAGGTCAGCGGACCTCGGCGATCTCCACGCCGTCCAGTCCCTGCGCCAGCGTGCGGGCGTCGCCGCCCTGGGCCAGCTTGATGCGCAGGCGCACTTCGTTCTGCGAGTCGGCGAAGCGCAGCGCATCCTCGTAGCTGATCTCGCCGGCCTGGTACAGCTCGAACAGGGCCTGGTCGAAGGTCTTCATGCCGAGGTTGGTGGACTCCTTCATCACTTCCTTCAGCTTGTGCACCTCGCCGTCACGGATGTAGTCCTGCACCAGCGGCGTGCCGAGCAGGATCTCCATCGCCACGCGGCGCGCCTTGCCGTCCGGCGTGGGGATCAGCTGCTGCGCCACCACGCCCTTGAGGTTCAGCGACAGGTCCATCAGCAGCTGCTGGCGGCGGTCTTCGGGGAAGAAGTTGATGATGCGATCCATCGCCTGGTTGGCGTTGTTGGCGTGCAGCGTGCATAGCACCAGGTGGCCGGTTTCGGCGAAGGCGATGGCGTGGTCCATGCCTTCGCGCGTACGCACCTCGCCGATCATGATCACGTCCGGCGCCTGGCGCAGGGTGTTCTTCAGCGCGGCTTCCCAGCTGTCGGTGTCGATGCCGACCTCGCGCTGGGTGATGATGCAGCCCTCGTGCTTGTGCACGAACTCGATCGGATCCTCGATGGTGATGATGTGGCCGGTCGAGTTCTGGTTGCGGTAGCCGATCATCGCCGCCAGCGAGGTGGATTTACCCGTGCCGGTGGCGCCGACGAACAGGATGATGCCGCGCTTGGTCATCGCCAGCGTCTTGATCACCGGCGGCAGGTTCAGCTCTTCGATGGTGGGGATGCGCGTCTCGATCCGGCGCAGCACCATGCCCACCTGGTTGCGCTGGTAGAAGCAGCTGACACGGAAGCGGCCCACGCCAGCCACGCCGATGGCGAAGTTGCACTCGTGGGTCTTCTCGAACTCCTCGCGCTGCGCCGGCGTCATCACGTTGAGCACCAGGTCGCGCGACTGCTGCGAGGTGAGCGGCGTCTGCGTGATCGGCGAGATCTTGCCGTGCACCTTGATCGACGGCGGCATGCCGGACGTGATGAACAGGTCCGACGCCTTCTGGTGCGCCATCAGCTTGAGGAACGAGGTGAAATCGATGGTGCTCATGGGTGGCTCCTGTGGAACCGGGAATAGGGAATGGGGAATGGGGAATCGTGCCGCTGCCCCCTTCCAACCCTTCCGTATCCCAGCTTTGAACTATTCCCGATTCTCTATTCCCAATTCCCACGTCGCTTCGATCATTCGAAGAGACGTTTCTCCTTGGCATATTCCTTGGCCTGCTGGCGCGTGATCAGGCTGCGCTTCACCAGGTCCTGCAGGTGCTGGTCGAGGGTCATCATTCCGTAGTTCTGGCCGGTCTGGATGGC
Source organism: Pseudoxanthomonas sp. LH2527 (assembly GCF_022539275.1). Classification (NCBI taxonomy): domain Bacteria; kingdom Pseudomonadati; phylum Pseudomonadota; class Gammaproteobacteria; order Lysobacterales; family Lysobacteraceae; genus Pseudoxanthomonas; species Pseudoxanthomonas sp. LH2527. Next base: position 112,553 of record NZ_JAKZBW010000008.1, read on the forward strand.
CGAGTACATCTGCGCCACCTTGTCCTCGCGGATGAGGTTGCGGATGGCCGGGTTGCCCACCATGATTTCCCAAGCCGCGGTGCGGCCGCCGCCGATCTTCTTCAGCAGCGCCTGCGAAATGACCGCGCGCAGCGACTCGGACAGCATCGAGCGGACCATCGGCTTCTCGCCGGCGGGGAACACGTCGATGATGCGGTCGATGGTCTTGGCCGCCGAGCTGGTGTGCAGGGTGGCGAACACCAGGTGGCCGGTTTCCGCGGCGGTCAGCGCCAGGCGGATGGTCTCCAGGTCGCGCAACTCGCCGACCAGGATGTAATCGGGGTCTTCGCGCAGCGCCGAACGCAGCGCCTCGTTGAAGCCGTGCGTGTCGCGGTGCACTTCGCGCTGGTTGATCAGGCACTTCTGCGAGGTGTGCACGAATTCGATCGGATCCTCGACGCTGAGGATGTGGCCGTATTCGTTCTTGTTGATGTGGTCGATCATCGCCGCCAGCGTGGTCGACTTGCCCGAGCCGGTCGGGCCGGTCACCAGGATCAGGCCCTGCGGCTGCTGGATCAGCTCGCGGAACAGCGGCGGGCAGCCCAGGTCCTCCAGCGTCAGCACGTCGGACGGAATGGTGCGGAACACCGCACCGGCGCCACGGTTCTGGTTGAACGCGTTGACGCGGAAGCGCGCCAGCGACGGGATCTCGAACGAGAAGTCGACCTCGAGGAATTCCTCGAAATCGCGGCGCTGCTTGTCCGACATGATGTCGTAGACCAGCGAATGCACCTGCTTGTGGTCGAGCGCCGGGATGTTGATGCGGCGCACGTCGCCGTCCACGCGGATCATCGGCGGCAGGCCGGCTGACAGGTGGAGGTCGGACGCTTTGTTCTTTACCGAGAACGCCAACAGTTCGGCGATATCCATGACGCTGCTTCCCCAAGTTGCTGCGAACTGGAACCTTGATTCCCCGGAGGGCAGTATAGCGCCCTCATCGTTTCCGCCAATGGCTGGACCCACATGCTCGCCGGCACCCTCAGCGAGACCCTGCAACGCCTTGAAAACGCAGCGAATGCGGCACATCGGCCAGTCCCTGCGCTGTTGGCCGTGTCCAAGCGGCAGACCGCGGCGGCCGTCGGCGAACTGGCGCGTGCCGGGCAGCGTGCGTTCGGCGAGAACTACGTGCAGGAGGCGCAGGACAAGATCGGCGAACTGGCCGGCATGGGGCTGGAATGGCATCTCATCGGCCACCTGCAGTCCAACAAGGCCGACGTCGCCGCGCGCCTGTTCGACTGGGTGCAAACGGTCGACCGTCACAAATTGATCGGCGCGCTGTCACGGTATCGCCCTGCCGACCGCGCGCCCTTGAACGTACTGATCCAGGTGAACATCGACGACGAGGCGAGCAAGCATGGCTGCCGGCCGGAGGAGATCGACGCCCTGGCCGACGCCATCGCCGCCGAGCCGAGGCTGCGCCTGCGCGGCCTGATGGCGATCCCGGCACCGCATCCGGAGGCCGCCCGTCGTGTCGCCGCGTTCGCCCGCATGCAGGCGCTGCAGGATGCGCTGGCCGCACGGCATGCGCAGGTCGACACGCTGTCGATGGGCATGAGCGACGACTTCGCCCTGGCCATCGCGCACGGCGCCACGATGGTGCGCATCGGCACCGCGCTGTTCGGCGCGCGGCCGGCGAAGTGAGATAAGGAGAAGTCGGCATGGGCGAAGCGCACGGCCGTATCCACTTTCCCGGCAACCCGTGGCCGGAAGGCCATGCGCTGGCGGAGTTCGCGTGGACCGCACGCGTGATCGAGGGCGTGGTGTGGTGCGACCTGCACCTGCGCAGCGCGAACTACCAAGCCGAGCGTGCTATCGAGGAAGCGGAAGACGAGGACCACGAGAGCAGCTGGGAGGCGCCCGGCGTCTGGGGCAACTACCACCGCTGTACGCTGTCGTCCACGCACTGGGACAGCGACCGAGGCTTCCCATTCTGTTCCGTCGGCGATTTCACACCGGACTGGCTCGATGGACGGACGTTCGAGGTCGACACCATCACGACGGGCACGCTGGAAGGCATCGAACTCGACAATCTCGCCTTCCACCTTTACCTGCTCGGCCACGACAGCGTGGCCAACCACCGCATCACGTTCCGGCGAATCGGCGAGAGCGACCGCTTCGACATCGCCTGGAGTGGGGACATCGCCCTGACCTACGCCGGCGACGACCATCTCGCCCATCGCTTCGAAGCGCGCATCACCGCCGTCCCTTTTCCTACGCCCGCCTGAGGCCCACCATGTCTTCCTCGTCTTCCCCGCTGACCCATCCGCTGGCCTTCATCGGCGGCGGCAACATGGCGCGCAGCCTGATCGGCGGCCTGCTCACGCGCGGCGCCGATCCCTCGCGCATCCGCGTGGCCGAACCGGCCGATGCCCTGCGCGCCGCCCTGGCCGCCGACTTCGGCGTGCAGGTCTTCGCCGAGGCCAAGGAAGCCGCGCATGGCGCCGATACCTGGCTGTTCGCGGTCAAGCCGCAGGTGATGCGCGCCGTGTGCGAAGGCCTGGCGCCGCTGGCGCAGGCGCAGCGTCCACTGGCCGTGTCCATCGCCGCCGGCATCACCACCGCGCAGATGCAGCGCTGGCTGGGCGGCGGCGTGGCCGTCGTGCGCAGCATGCCGAACACCCCTGCCCTGCTGGGCGCCGGTGTCACCGGCCTGTACGCGAGCGACGAGGTCGACGATGCCGGTCGCCAGCGCACCGCGCTGCTGCTGTCCGCCGCCGGCCCGACGGTGTGGATCGATGCCGAAGCGAAGATGGATGCCGTCACCGGCGTGTCCGGCAGCGGTCCGGCCTACGTGTTCCTGCTGGCCGAAGCGATGGAGGCGGCGGCGGTGTCGGAGGGGCTGTCGCCCGAAGCGTCGCGTACGCTGGTGCTGCAGACCGTGCTGGGCGCGGCGCGCATGCTGACCGAGAGCGACGAGACGCCGGCCGAGCTGCGACGCCGCGTGACCTCGCCGAACGGCACCACCCAGGCCGCCATCGAGACCTTCCAGGCCGGCGGCTTCGAGGCGCTGGTAGCGAAGGCCGTGCATGCCGCGACCGTGCGCGGCGGTGAGCTGTCGGCGGCGAACGAGTGACGCTGCATCCCGTCCGGGCGGAACGCCGTATGCCTTCGCGTTGCCGAGGAGCCCTTGCCATGAAATGCATCGCCACCCTGTCCGCCATCGCGCTGCTGGGCCTGCTGTCGGCCTGCTCAGGCGGGGAAGCGCCGCGCACGGCGGAGTTCGTGCAGGCCTCGCCGGCCGAAGCCGACTTCGGCAACCTGCGCGTGCGCTACAACGCGCTGCCGACCCTGGCCCTGAGCGCGCCGGTGGCGCAGCAGTACGGCGTCCCGCGCGACGCCGACACCGCGCTGGTACTGGTGGCCCTGCGCGAGATCAAGGGCGGCGAGGAAGTGGATGCGGAAGGCGATGTAGCCGTCAGCGCGCACGATCTGTCCGGCACGCGGCAGACCCTCACACTGCGCAAGGTGGACGCCGGCGGCTACACCGACCATATCGGCACGGCGCGCATCTCGCCGCGCAACTCCTACCGCTTCGAGGTGGTGGTGACGGCGGGCGGGCGCACCGAAACGGTGAAGTTCCAGCGGAATTTCTGAGGCGAACAAAATTCGCCTGCAGGGCAGCCAGCCTGTGGGAGCGACGTAAGTCGCGATGAAGTACCGCGGTGGCCCATCGCGACTTACGTCGCTCCCACACATGACATCCCGCATCCGACCGATGCAGCACCCGCCGTCAGGCGTGCTTCGAGGCCCAGACCTGGATGATCGCCGCGATCGCCCGCACGCCATCGGTCAGCGCCGCCGGCCCCGGCTGCAGGATCAGCGGTGACTTGATCTCGTGCAGTTCGCCATCGCGCACCGCGGGAATGGCGTCCCAGCCGGGACGCGCGGCGACGCGGTCGGGGCGGAATTTCTTGCCGCACCAGGAGCCAAGGATGATGTCGGGCGCGCGGCGCACCACCTCGCTGCCATCGGCGAGGATGCGGTGCTTGGCCAGCGATTCCTTGGCCAGCTCCGGGAACACGTCGTCGCCGCCGGCGATCCCGATCAGCTCCGACACCCAGCGGATGCCGGTGATCTGCGGCTCGTCCCATTCCTCGAAATAGACCGTCGGCCGGCGCGGCAGCTGCGCGGCCTGCGCGCGCACCTCGTCCAGTCCACGCTGCAGCGCATCGGCATAGTCGTTGGCGCGCGCGGCGGCGCCCACCAGCGCACCGAGGCGACGCACGTAGTCGACGATGCCGTCCACGCTGCGGTGGTTGCTGATCCAGACCTCCACGCCCTGCCGCACCAGCTCGGCGGCGATGTCGGCCTGGATGTCGGAAAAGCCGATGGCCAGGTCGGGCTGCAGTTTCAGGATCTCGCCGATCTTCGCGCTGGTGAACGCACTGACCTTCGGCTTCTCCTTGCGCGCCTGCGGCGGCCTCACGGTGAAGCCGCTGATGCCGACGATGCGGTCCTGCTCGCCCAGCGCATACAGCGTCTCGGTGGGCTCTTCGGTCAGGCAGACGATGCGTCGTGGGCCCATCATTGCGACACCTGTCCTGTGGGAGCGACGTCAGTCGCGAGCTGTTGGAGTGCTGGGAAAAGCTCGCGACTTACGTCGCTCCTACAAGAGCCCTGCCTGTCGCTCACGGGAACAGCATCCGCTTGCTCCAGGCGCCGGCGCTGTCGCACTCGTAACGCCAGCGCTCGTGCAGGCGGAACTGGGCGCCGTACCAGAACTCGATCGCCTCCGGCGCCACTCGATAGCCGCTCCATCCCTCGGGCCGCGGCACGTCACTGCCGGCGAAGCGCGCTTCCATCTGGGCCACGCGCGTCTCGAAGGCCTCGCGCGAATCCAGCGTCTCAGACTGGATCGAAGCCCAGGCACCGAGCTGGCTCTGGCGCGGACGCGAGGCGAAGTAGGCGTCGGCCTCGGCCTCACTGACCGGCGCGACCGGGCCTTCCACGCGCACCTGGATGCCGGCCTCGCGCAGGCTGCGCCACAGGAACAGCAGCGCGGCGCGCGGGTTGTCGTGCAGTTCGCGGCCCTTCTGGCTGTGCGTGTGGGTGTAGAAGACGAAGCCGCGCTCGTCGAAGGCCTTCAGCAGCACGGTCCGCGCGGACGGACGGCCATCGCGCGTGGCGGTCGCCAGCGTCATCGCGTTCGGTTCCACTTCGGTACCGGCCGCCTTCGCCTCGCCGAACAGTGTGGCGAACGTGGACAGGGCTTCGGCGTACAGGTCGGTCATGGCGGTGTCGGGTCGGCGCCCGCGTGCCGGGCATGCGCTATTGTCGCGCGATGGCGCAGGCAACGCATCCCGATGGCTTTCCCGGCCCGCTGGTGGCCGCCGCGCTGGCCGCTGCACGTGCGCTGCCGGCGCCTACGCCCGTGTTCGCCATCAGTGGCCTGCAGGGCAGCGGCAAATCGACGTTGGTCGCACAGATCGCCGCGCAGGCCGAAGCCGCAGGCCTGCGCGTGGCCGTGCTGTCGCTGGACGACCTGTACCTGACGCAGGCAGAACGCCTGCGCCTGGCGCGCGACGTGCATCCGCTGCTGGCGACGCGCGGTCCGCCCGGCACGCACGACGTGGCGCTGGGCTGCCGCGTGCTGGATGCCCTGAAAGCGGGCGGGGACATCGACCTGCCGCGCTTCGACAAGCTGACCGATGATCGCGTGGCGGAAACCGCGTGGACGCGCGTGCGCGGACGCCTCGACCTGGTGCTGTTCGAGGGCTGGTGCGTAGGCGCCACGCCGGAAGACGACGCGGCGCTGGCCATGCCGATCAATGCACTGGAACGCGACGAAGACCGGGACGGCCGCTGGCGACGCCATTGCAACGACGCGCTGCGCCGCGATTATCCCGCGCTGTGGTCGCGCCTCGATGCGCTGTGGTTCCTGCAGCCGCCCGGCTTCGACATCGTGCGCAGTTGGCGCTGGCAGCAGGAACAGGCGATGGTGGCGCGCGCACCCGGCCGCCGCGGCATGGACCGCGCGCAACTGGACCGCTTCATCCAGCACTACGAACGCACCAGCCGCCACCTGCTGGCAACGTTGCCGGCGAGGGCGGATCGCACGATCCGGCTGGATGAGGATCGCCTGCCGCATCTGTAGGAGCGACGTCAGTCGCGACCGCACGCCATTGCACTTCGCAAAACGCGATAGCGCGCGCATGCAATGCGTGCCCCCCGCATTTTCCCGAGGTATCGGAGCCGCGGTCGCGACTGACGTCGCTCCTACAGGGGGTCCCGCCCCCTCAGGTCACCACAAAGCTGATCCGCAGGTTCACCCGCCACTCGGTGACGTTGCCGTCGTCGTCGGTGACCACCTTGATCTCGTTGACCCAGGCGCCCTTGATGTTCTTCACGGTCTCGGAGGTCTTCTTCAGGCCGACCTTGACGGCGTCTTCCATGCTGGTCTTCGACGACGCATTGACCTCGATGATCTTGGCGACGGACATGATGTTCCCTCTTCGGTTGCCCCGGCACGGCGCCGGACGACCACCGTAGACCTGCACGCGTTAAGTCCACGCCATGCGCGCGGGCGGTGCTAGCATCTGTCCCATCATGAATCCGGCCCCCAACCTGATCCTGGTCGGCCCCACTGGGGCGGGCAAGACCTCCATCGGCAAGCGCGTGGCCGAGCGCTTCGGGCTGGTGTTCGTAGATGCGGACCAGGCCATCGTGGACCGCACCGGCGCCAGCATCGCCACGCTGTTCGAGCACGTGGGCGAAGCCGGCTTCCGCGAGCGCGAGAAGGCCACGCTGCACGAGCTGCTGGCCGGCCATGGCCAGCTGGTGTCGACCGGCGGCGGCGCGGTGCTGGATGCCGATAACCGGATATGGATGAAACAGCGCGGCTACGTGGTCTACCTGCAGGTCAGCGTGGAGGCGCAGCTGAAGCGGCTGGGCCGCTGCACCAACCGCCCGCTGCTGCAGCGGCCGGACCGCGAGCAGGTGCTGCAGGACATGGCGGTGAAGCGCGAGCCGCTGTACCGCGACGTGGCCGACCTGACCCTGGACACCGACGGCCTGACGCCGCCCGAGGCCACCGTCCGCCTGACCCAGTTGCTGGCGCACCGCTGGCAGCCCATCGAAGAGAACGCATGAGCCACGCACGTACCGTCGATGTCGGCGGCGAGATTCCGTATTCCATCACCATCGGGCCGGGCCTGCTGGCCGACGGCGCCGCGCTGGCGCAGCACGTGCGCGGCCGCCACGTGCTGCTGGTCAGCGACTCGATCGTCGCGCCGCTGTACGCCGGCACCGTGCGCGAGGCCCTGCATGCGGCGCGGCCGGACCTGGCCATCGGCACCTTCATCCTGCCGGCCGGCGAGGAGTCGAAGACGCTGGCCCACTTCGGCCACGCCATCGAGGCGCTGGCCACGCTGGGCGCCACCCGCGACGCCTGCGTGGTGGCGCTGGGTGGCGGCGTGGTCGGCGATCTGGCCGGTTTCGCGGCCGCGTGCTGGATGCGCGGCGTGGACTGCGTGCAGGTGCCCACGACGCTGCTGTCGATGGTGGATTCGTCGGTGGGCGGCAAGACCGCGGTGGACATCCCGCAGGGCAAGAACCTGGTCGGCGCCTTCCATCCGCCGCGGGCGGTGTTCGCCGACACCGATGCACTGGCGACGCTGCCAGCGCGCGAACTGCGCGCCGGCCTGGCCGAAGTGATCAAGTACGGCGCCATCCGCGACGCGCGCTTCTTCCAGTGGCTGGAACAGGAACGCGACGCGCTGCTGGCGATGGACGCGGAGGCGCTCGCCCTGGCCATCGCCGCCAGTTGCGAGCACAAGGCCGAGATCGTCGCCCGCGATCCGCTGGAGAAGGGCGAGCGCGCGCTGCTGAACTTCGGCCACACCTTCGGCCATGCCGTCGAGACCGAACAGGGCTACGGCGGCGTCGGCAACGACAACCTGAACCATGGCGAGGCCGTGGCCGTGGGCATGGTGCTGGCCGCGCGGCTGTCGGCCGACCTGGGCATGGCGCCGGCGACCGACACCGCCCGGTTGGAAACCCTGCTGGCGGCCTGTGGGCTGCCGGTGCGGATACCGGCCGGCCTGGCCCCCGAGGCCCTGCTGGCCCGCATGCGGCTGGACAAGAAGAACGTGGCCGGCCGCCTGCGCCTGGTGCTGTGGCGCGGCCTGGGCCAGGCCGAGGTGGTACCGGATGTCGACGAGACCCGCGTGCTGGCCGTGCTGTCCGGCTAAAATGCCGCCATGCGCGTCTTCCTCCAGCAACGCCCCGACGCGGGCGAAGCGCCCCGCTACGTCCAGCTGACCCTGCAGCCCGATCTGTTCGGCGGCTGGGAGCTGCTGCGCGAAACGGGCCAGATCGGCGGCCGCGCGGCGCTCAAGCGCGAGCAGTACCTGCTGCAGGACGAGGCCAACGCCGCGTTCGAGAAGGCCCGCGACAGCCACCTAAAGCGTGGCTTCCAGCTGATGTTCGCCCGTGGCGCCGACGCGCCCAAGTAACCCTTTCCGGATTCCCCCGATGACCGTTTTGAAGAACGACCGCTTCCTGCGCGCGCTGCGCCGCGAACCCGTGGACCGCACGCCGGTGTGGCTGATGCGCCAGGCCGGCCGCTACCTGCCGGAGTACCGCGCGACCCGCAAGGAGGCCGGCAGCTTCCTGGGCATGGCGAAGAATCCGGAGGTCGCCTGCGAAGTGACGCTGCAGCCGCTGCGCCGCTTCGACCTGGACGCGGCCATCCTGTTCTCCGACATCCTGACCATCCCCGACGCCATGGGCCTGGGCCTGTACTTCGTCGAGGGCGAGGGCCCGAAGTTCGAGCGCACCGTGCGCAGCGCCGCCGACGCGGCGAAGCTGGGCGTGCCGGACATGGAAACCGAGCTGCGCTACGTGATGGACGCGGTGCGGGTGATCCGCCGCGAACTGGACGGCAAGGTGCCGCTGATCGGCTTCTCCGGCAGCCCGTGGACGCTGGCCTGCTACATGGTGGAAGGCGGCGGCAGCAAGGACTTCGCCCGCATCAAGGCGATGGCGCTGAACGATCCGGCCACGCTGCACCGGCTGCTGTCGGTGAATACCGATGCGGTGATCGCCTACCTCGCCGCGCAGCGCGCGGCCGGCGCGCAGGCCCTGCAGGTGTTCGACACCTGGGGCGGCGTGCTGAGTCCGGCGATGTACCGCGAGTTCTCGCTGCCCTACCTGCAGCGCATCGCGCAGGCACTCGACCGTGGCCAGGGCAGCGAACGCACTCCGCTGATCCTGTTCGGCAAGGGCACGGCGGCGTATCTGGAAGATCTGGCCGCCAGCGGCGCCGATGGCGTGGGCGTGGACTGGCTGGTCGAACTGGGCGAAGCCGCGCGCCGCACCCAGGGCAAGGTCGCGCTGCAGGGCAACCTGGACCCGGCCACGCTGTACGGCGCACCCGAGGCGATCCGCCGCGAAGTGCGCCGCGCACTCGACAGTTACCGCGACGGCAACGGTGGCTCGCGCGAGGGCCACGTGTTCAACCTTGGCCACGGCATGTCGCCGGACATGAATCCCGACCACGTCGCCGTGCTGGTGGACGAAGTCCACGCCTACAGCGCGCGCTGACGCCACCCGTTCTTCCCGCCGGAGTGACGCAATGGAATGCCGCCACCTGCTTGCCGTCGCCACCGCCGTCCTGCTGCTGGTCGCGGGCGCACGCGTCCGTGCCGGAGAGGCGGATGCACCGCGCCTGCTGCACGTGGCCGGCGGCGACTTTCCCGCGCTGGTGATGGTGGTGCCGGACGAGCACGCGGTGCACGGACTGCAGGCGCCGCCGACCTGCGAGCGCATCCGTGCGCGCCGCGTGGACGAACTGGCGCCGGGATGGCGAACCCGCGTGTCGCGCATCGAACTGGACTGCGAAGACACGCTGGCCGACGACGCAAAAGAGAGCCTAACTGCGGTGACCGCGCGCGCGCTGCTGCAGCCGGACCGCGTGCAGCTTGCCGGCCTGCCGGTGGCCGAGGTGCGGTTGATGGACTCGCAGCGCTGGGGCGACCACCAGTACGTGCTGGCGGCGCCATTCGCCGCCGCGGGCCCGGCGATCCGGCGTTTCGTCGAGGACAACTGCCTGGCCCGGACGCTGGCCGACGAAGCGCCGGCCACCGCCTGCACCATGCTGGAGGCCGACGACGGTCTCTACCTGCCCACCTCCGACGCCGGCGGCATCTGGATCCACGTCGATCCCGACGATGCCACCCGTACGCTGTATGTCGAAGCCTGGGCGGACTGATCCGATGCGTGTTTCCCTGCTTTTTCTTCTCCTGCTGGCGCCATCCGCACAGGCCGTCCCACCTGCACCATTTGCCGGCCAGTACGGCCATGGCGCGACCGCCGACAGCGACGAGGTGGTGTGGAGCGTGCAGGGCGAAGCGCCGTCGTGGCGCCTCACCCGCACCGCGGACGATGAGCAGGTGGACGCGCAGCGGATGCGCGCGCGCGGCCGCGAGGCGTTCTGGACCCGGATGGACTGGCCCGTCGACAGCAGCACGGACGCGGACTGCCTGACCTGGGGCGAGAAACCGGCGTCGCTGCAGGACCTGCTGGCGGACACACCGCCGGCGCCGCTGGCAGCTGGCGACGACTACGGCCTGGGCGTGCTGTGCCACGTGCCGGCACCGGCACGTTCGCGGATCGACTGGCTCGCGGGCAATGCCAGCGACTGGTTCTACTACGACCCGGTCGCGGGCGTGATGGAAGTGCGCCGGCTGCGCTGAGCCGGTCAGCCCACGCCGGAGCGCGGGCTGCCCAGGCGCGGCGTGGGGCCGTCGGCGTCGCCTTCCGGCAGCCGGTACTCGAAGCGGAGCTCGCGCATGCCCTCGGGCACGTCCGGTGTCATGTCCTCCGGCGGGTTGCAGCCGGCGATCCAGCGACCGCTCGCGCTGTACGCCATGAATTGCGCGATCACCGCCTGGCTCGAGCGGGCATCCACCGCCTCGACGCGATCAGCGAAGCCCACCGCCTGTGCCGCGCCATCGCCGCTGATGTCCAACAGCGCCCCTGCCGCCTTGGGGTCCGGTGCCGCGACCTGCACGATCGGCGGCGGCATCCAGCAGTCGCCCGTGCTGTACAGCCGGCTTTCGCGCACCAGTTGGACCGTGAAGTCCTTCAGTTCGGCATGCAGGTCCTCGGGCGTGTGCGCCGCTTCTTCGCCGCTGTAGCGGCCCTTGATGTAGTACAGGTCCTTCGCCAGCAAGGTCATCGCCGACGCATAGCGCGTGCCGTCGCGGGCGAGCACGAAGCCGGCCGAGTACAGCGTGGCGGGCCGGCGATCCTTGTCGCCGGAGAGCGCGATCTGCGACGTCTCCAGTTCGCCCGCCGGCAGCCCGTCGTTGCCCGGCAAAGCGCGGATGCCGTCGACGGTTCCCTGTGCCATCGCACGCACGCGCTCATCCGGCACGATGCCGGCCGGGTAGAAATAGACGTCGATCCAACGGTCGCGCAGGTCGCCATGCTGGTAGCGCACCGAGGCGCCCGCCTCGGCCTGTTCGTACAGGTGCTCGTCGCGAGCGACCCACTGACCGATCGTCAGCGGATACAGGATCCGGCTCTCCTGCAGGAAACCGCCGAGGAACGGGCGCTCGGCCTGCGTGTCGGCCGCCGACGCGTGCGAAGAAGCGAGGAGTGCCGCCAGCCCGCAGGCGACCCCCATGAGGATGCCGCGTGCCTTCCGGTTCCGTCCCTGGATCATGTGTGCTCTCCCTGTGTGTTGTTGTCCGGGGCTGTCGCCTCCCCGATCACCTTGACGATCGCCGCGACCAGCATGTCGCCGGTCACCGGCTTGCGTACGAAATCGTCGAATCCCGCCTGTCGCGCCAGCGGTTCGGCTTCGGCATCGGTGCGCGCGGTCAGTGCGATCAGCGGCGTGGTCACGCCATGCAGGCGCAGCTGCCGCGCCAGGGCCATGCCATCCAGGCCCGGCAGGTCGAGGTCGAGGAAAGCCACGTCGAACACCGCCGAGACCACCTCGGAGAGCGCGGCCAGACCATGCGGCGCGTGGGTCACCCGATGGCCGCGCGCGCGCAGCAGGCCGGCCACGACCTCGGCGACGGTCGCATCGTCTTCGACCAGCAGGATGTCCAGTGGCCCGACCGGCGCCGGAGCGTGTGCGGTGTCCACGGCGGACGAGGCATGCGCTTCGCCCTGCGCCAGCGGTTGCAGCGCGGGCAGGTCCACCGAGAACCGCGTGCCCCGGCCCGGCGCACTGTCGACCTCGATCTGCCCGCCCATCGCCACCGCCAGTTCCTGGCAGATCGCCAGGCCGAGGCCACTGCCGCCATAGCGCGCCGTGGTCTGCGCCCCTTCCGCCTGCTCGAAGCGGCGGAACAGCCGGGCCTGCTGCTCGGCGTTGATGCCGGGGCCGGTGTCGCCGACGGTCAGCCGCACGCCGTGCGGCGACAGCGGGACCGCGTGCAACGAAACATGGCCCGCTTCGGTGAACTTGATCGCATTGCCCAGCAGGTTGAGCAGGATCTGCCGCAGCCGCAGCGGATCGCCTCGCACCAGGTGCGGCACACCGGCGGCAATGCCGTCGTGGAAGGCGAGCCCGCGCTTGCCGGCCACCGGCCCCATCAGCGCGGCCACGTCGGCCAGCAGCGCGTGCAGGTCGAACTCGACCTGCTGCAGTTCCAGCTTGCCCGCCTCGATCTTCGCCAGGTCCAGCGCATCGTTGACCAGGCGCAGCAGGTGCGTGCCCGCGCGCTGGATGGCGTCGGCATAGCCCTTCTGCCGCTCGTCCAGCGGCGTGGCCTGCAGCAATTCGGTCATGCCCAGCACGCCGGTCATCGGCGTGCGGATCTCGTGGCCGAGCGTGGCCAGGAAGCGGGTCTTGGCCAGCGACGCCTGTTCGGCCAGTTCGCGCTTGTGTTCGGCCAGCTGCCAGGCACTGCGGCGGCTCACCCGCCGTCGGTATGCGGCGCCGGCCATCAGCAGCAGCACCACGCCCAGCGCCGCGAACAGCGCCATGCCCCACGGACTGCGCCACCACGGCGGCAGCACGTGCACCGGCAGCACGAGTTCGCGCGAGGCGTTGCCGGCGGCATCGTAGGCCTGTACGCGCAGCGTGTAGCGGCCCGGCGTGAGCGTGGAGAACACGCGTTCGCCCGTGGCGCCCTGCTCGAGCCAGCTGCTGTCGAAGCCTTCCAGCATGGAGCGGTAGCGGTTGCCCAGCGGATTCTCGTAACTCAGCAGGCGGGTGCCGACCAGCAACTCGTGGTCGTCGGGCTGCAGCACCAAAGGCTGGTCGATCCGCAGCGGCCGGATGTCGTCGCCACGGCTCACCTGCAGGCTGTCCAGCACCAGGTTCGGGGTCACCGGCCGCGGGTCCGGCAGGTGCGTGTCGAGCAGCGCGACCGAACCGTCGGCCGCCGTGCTCGCCAGCAGACCGTCCACCGTCATCAACAGGCCGCGGTCGTTGAGTTCCTGGCTCAGCAGGCCTTCGCGCACGCCGAAGTTGCGCAGCAGCGCGCGCGAACCCTGCAGGTTGGGATCGATGCGGAACAGGCCACGGCGCGTACCCAGCCACACGCGCCGCTGCGGATCCACCGCCAGGCCGGTCGACTCGAGCGCCGGCAATCCCTCCGCGGCCCCGATGCGGCGCTCGCGTAGCCAGCGCCCGCCCTGGCGGCGCCAGGCTTCCACGCCGGACATGCGGTGCAGCCACAGGCGGTCGGCATGTTCGAAGGCGAAGGCGTACACGCGCTCACCGCCCATCGCCTCCATCGCGACGAAGCGCTCCGCCGCCGCGTCCCAGGCCATCATCCCGGCGGCACCGCCGAGCCAGACGCGCCCGTCCGGCGACACCGCGAGACCTTCGATGTCGGGCAGGCCGCTGCCGTCTTCCTGCTTGACGAGGGTGCGCAGCACGCGACCGCTGGTCAGATCGCGCTGCTGCACGCTGCCCATCTGCGACACCAGCCACAGGGTGTTGTCCGGCGCCTCGACCAGCCAGTCGATCGAGGTGCTGTCGGGCACCGCGTCCTCGCCGCCCTGCCCCCACTGCCGCAGGGCGCCAGTGCGGGGATCCACCCGGATCAGGCCACTGCGATGGCCGATCCACAGCAGGCCATGGCGGTCCTGGCGCAGCGAGGTGATCCGCAATTCGCCCAGCAGCGCGGCGTGATGCGGCAACGGCGTCACGTGTCCGCCGCGCGTATCCAGCCGTTCCACCTTGCCGGTGCTGCTGGCGATCCAGATGCCGTCGGCGCCGGCCTGCGACAGGCCACGGTAGAGCCCGCCCCCCAATCCCTGCGCCGACGAGAACGCCGCGATCCGTCGCCAGTCCGAGCGCAGGTACGCCAGGCCGCGCGTCGGCACCGGCACCCATAAACCACCGTCCGGCAGCGCCAGCACGGTCTGCAGCACGCGGCCGATGCCTACGTTCTGCGCGTCGTAGTTCACCGGCGCGGGGGCGCGGTCGCCTTCGGTACGCCACAGGCCGCCCTGGCTGGCGAGCCAATACTCGCCCTGGCCATCGCTGGTCATCGCGATCAATGCATTGGGCCGCGCGAACATCGGCGACCACGGCGGCGACATCCAGCCGCCCTGCGGCGACCAGCGATGCACGCCATCGGACGCGCCCACCCACACCGCGTCCGCGTCGGCGGTCACCGAATAGATGATCAGGCCATCGCCACCCGGCAGCGCCAGCCGGCGCAGCCGCCCGCCCTCGTAGCGCGCCAGCCCACCCATGGTGCCGATCCACAGCACGCCCTTCGCATCGAACGCCAGCGACAGCACGCTGTCCGACGGCAGGCCGTCCTCGCCTTCCGCCGCGGCCGCGAAACGGGTGATGCGGCCGTCGGCTGCCAGCCGGTGCAGGCCACCGCCGAAGGTGCCGAACCACACGTCATCGCCGCGGCTGGTGATGGCGAACACGTCGTCGCTGCCCATCTGCGGATGCTGCGCCTGGCGGTAATGGCGGAACCCGCGACGGTCGGCCTCCATCACGCTGAGGCCGCCGTTCTCGGTGGCCACCCAGATGCGGTCGCGGGCATCGATATGCAGCGCCTGCACCACGTTGCCGGCCAGCGAGGCCGGATCGGCCGGATCGTGGCGCCAGACCTTGAAGCTGACGCCGTCGTAGCGCGCCAGGCCGTCCCAGGTAGCGATCCACAGATGCCCTGCGCGGTCGCGCGCCAACGCGGGAATGGTGGTGGAAGGCAGGCCGTCGCCGGCACCGAGCAGGCGGAAGCGCGGGATCTCGGGCACGGCGGCAGGCGCGGACGCGCACAACAGCAGGCAGCACAGCAGCAAGCCCCACGCACGCATCGCCATTCCTGCCCGCCCCTCGTTCCGTGGTCGCCCCTGCCGGGCATCGTCGCAACGGACCGTTGCAGGCGCAAGCGGGGTATCTTCATGGGCCGGCCCCTAGAATCCGTCCCCATGCCCGGATCCACCGCCCGTCGCGCGCTGTTGCGCCTCCTCTGCCTGCTGGCGTTGCTGCCTGCGGCGGCGTTCGCACGCGACACCCTCGCCGAGTACACGCTGGACCCGGTGCACACGCGGGTGATGTTCGCCATCTCGCACGCCGGCTTCTCCAACGCACTGGGCACCGTGTCCGGCAGCACCGGCACCGTCGTGTTCGATCCGGACGACTGGACCCGCGCGCGCGTCGAGGTCCGCGTGCCGATCGCACGCACCGACCTGGGCGATGCCGACTGGAACAAGGCCACACTGGCGAAGTCGCTGCTGGACGCCGAAGGCCATCCCGAGGCCCGCTTCGTCTCGACCCGGGTGGAACCGGTCGACGCGACGCATGCGAAGGTGCATGGCGACCTCAGCCTGCGCGGCGTGACCCGCGCGGTCGTCCTCGACGTCACCCTCAATGCCGCCAAGCGCCACCCCATGCCACCGTTCCGGCGCACCGTGGGCTTCACCGCGACCACGACACTCAGCCGCGCCGACTTCGGCATCACCGCGTGGAAATCGGTGATCGGCGACGAGGTGGCGCTGCGCATCGAAGCCGAGGCCACCTACGACGGCAAGGCCGACGAGGAAACCGAGACGGAAACCGCCCCTGCCCTGCCCGCACCCGCCAGCCCGGAGCCGACGCCATGACCCTGAAGAACACCGACGACCGCTGGGGCGCCGTCAGCCAGCTGTTCCACTGGCTCATCGTGGTGCTGATCCTGGTGATGGCCTACCTGGGCCTGACCATGGGCGACCTGCCGAACGGGCCGCGCAAGATCGACATCTATGCCCTGCACAAGTCGATCGGCCTGACCATCCTGGCGCTGGTGGTGCTGCGCGTGCTGTGGCGGCTGTACGCGGGCGCGCCGGCGCCGGTCGCCGGCACGCCGACCTGGCAGCAGCGCATCGCCTCGGTGACGCACGTCCTGCTGTATGCGCTGCTGTTCGCCATCCCGCTGTCGGGCTGGGTGCTGAATTCGTCGGCCGGCTATCCGCTGCAGTGGTTCAAGCTGTTCAACCTGCCCGCCATCACCGGCCGCAGCGACGGCGTGCACGAAGCCGCCGAAGGCGCGCACGAACTGCTGTTCTGGGTGCTGGTGGTGCTGGTGCTGGCCCACGCCGGCGCCGCGCTGTACCACCATCTGTTCCAGGGCGACGCCACGTTGCGCCGCATGTTGCCGGGCAAGCGCGCCGTCGCTGCCGCCCCGATCCCCTCTTCCCCCGTCCCGCAGGATTCCCCCGATGAAAACCGCTGACCGCGCGCGCCTGGCGCTCGCCTCCCTGCTGCTGGCCGCCACGCCGGCCCTGGCCGCCGACTACGTGCAGGCGCCGGGCTCCACGCTGGTGTTCGCCAGCAACTACCAGGGCGAGACGTTCACCGGCAAGTTCGGTGGTTTCACCACCACGCTGAGTTTCGATCCGGCACAACTCGCCACCAGCAAGCTCGATGTCGCCATCCAGCTCGCGGGCACGCAGACCGGCAACGGCGACCGCGACGGCACGCTGGTGTCGGCTGACTTCTTCAACGTGGCCAAGTTCGCACAGGCGCGCTACACCGCGACCAAGCTCCGTTCGCTGGGCGGCAACCAGTACGCCGCCGACGGCACGCTGTCGCTGCGCGGCGTCAGCAAGCCAGTCACGCTGACCTTCACCTGGACGCCGGGCACGCAACCCGTACTGACCGGGAAGGCGACGGTGAAGCGGCTGGACTTCGGCGTGGGCGGCGGCGAGTGGGCCGACACGTCGACGATTCCGAATGAGGTCGCGATCAGCACGAAGGTCGTGCTGAAGCCCAAGCCCTGACGCAGGACGGCGTCAGCCGCCCGATACCGGCGGAATCCCGAAACACCCGCGCCGGCCCGCCGCGTCGGTGAGGCAACCGCGATGATGGCCGCGCGCGCGCGCGGCCTCATCGTCGGCACGGACAACCAGGCCGAACACCTCGCCCGTCCGGGTCAGCAGCACGGCTTCCCAGATCGTGTCGTGGCCGCCCAACTGCAGGAACGCGCGCGCATCGTCGTCCGCCTTGTGCAGCGGCGCATCCGCGGCGTCGCGCAGCATGCGGCGCAGGTTTTCCAGATCGAGACGCCCCGGCGCGCTGCTCGTCGCCTTCAGCAGCACGATGCGCTCGATGCTGTCCGCCGGCAGCACCTGCGCCAGCGTGCGTCCCTCCCACGCGAACGTGCCGGCCGAACCGGCGCCGGCCTTGGCCAGGTCGACATCGGCCGCCGCGGCGCTTCCCGAGGCCATGCCCAGCAGCGCGACCCAGCGGGACAAGCCGCCCAGGATCATGGCAGCCAGGCCTTCACGCGGTCCGCGCTGAACGGCCAGTCCAGTTCCGCACCCGTGTCGCTGCGATGCAGCACCGGCACGCGGATACCGTAACGCGCTTCCAGCGCTTGGTCGTCATCGATGAAAACGCTCTCGAACTCGGGAATGCGCGCCTCGGCGAGCACGTCCAGTGCCAGATCGCACAGATGGCAGTCGTCGCGTTGATAGAGGATCAGGGGCATGGGGATTGAGGAATGAAGGGCGTCCGGCGTCTACGTGCTTAGAATAGCGGCCTTTCCGCGGTGGTTCGCAGCATGGCAGTCAGCACGTTCGACCTGTTCAAGATCGGCATCGGGCCGAGTTCGTCGCACACCGTGGGCCCGATGCGGGCGGCGGCGCGCTTCGTCGCGCGCTGGCTGGTCGATGCCGACCGCCTGCAGGACGTGGTGCGCATCCGCGCCGAAGTGTTCGGTTCGCTGGCGTTGACCGGTCGCGGCCACGGCACCGACAAGGCCGTGCTGATGGGGCTGGAAGGCCACTATCCCAACGAGATCGACCCGGACGTCATCCCGCCGGCGCTGGACCGCATCCGCAGCGGCAAGCGCATCCTGCTGGGCGGCACGCACGAAGTCGCCTTCGACGAGAAGCGCGACCTGCTGATGAACAAGCGACAGAAGCTGCCGTACCACACCAACGGCATGCGCTTCACCGCCTTCGATGCGAACGACGAGGTGATCGCCACGCGCGACTACTACTCCGTGGGCGGCGGCTTCGTGGTCAACCAGGACGATGCGGCGGTGGACCGCATCGTCGCCGACGAAACACCGCTGCCGTATCCGTTCAAGAGCGGCGACGAGTTGCTTGCGCAGTGCCAGCGCAGCGGGTTGAGCATCGCCGCGATGATGTTCGAGAACGAGAAGGCCTGGCGCAGCGAGGAGGAGATCCGCGCCGGCCTGCGCGCGATCTGGAACGCGATGCAGTCGTGCATGGAGCGCGGCATCCGCCAGGAAGGTACGCTGCCGGGCGGCCTGCATGTCTCGCGCCGCGCGCCCGCGCTGCATCGCGAGCTGTCCAGCAAGCCCGAAGCCGCCATGCGCGATCCGCTGACGGTGCTCGACTGGGTCAACCTGTACGCGCTGGCGGTGAACGAGGAGAACGCCGCCGGTGGTCGCGTGGTCACCGCGCCCACCAACGGCGCGGCCGGCATCATCCCGGCGGTACTGCATTACTACGACCGTTTCTGCCCGGGCAACAGCGAACAGCGCGTGTTCGACTTCCTGCTGACGGCGGCGGCCATCGGCATCCTCTACAAGGAGAACGCCAGCATCAGCGGCGCCGAAGTCGGCTGCCAGGGCGAAGTGGGCGTGGCCTGTTCGATGGCCGCCGGTGGACTGGTCGCCGCGCTGGGCGGCACGCCGAGCCAGATCGAGAACGCGGCCGAGATCGGCATGGAGCATAACCTCGGCCTGACCTGCGACCCGATCGGCGGCCTGGTGCAGATCCCCTGCATCGAGCGCAACGCAATGGGCGCGGTGAAGGCCATCAACGCCAGCCGCATGGCGATGCGCGGCGATGGCAAGCACAAGGTCTCGCTTGACAAGGTCATCAAGACCATGCGCGACACCGGGCGCGACATGCAGGACAAGTACAAGGAAACGAGTCGGGGTGGGTTGGCGGTGAATGTGATCGAGTGTTAGGCGGGACTGGCAGTCTGCGCTAGCATTGAACCGGTCTCGGGGAGAGACCTTACAAAGAAGGGGATATTTATGAAGATTTTGATAGCCGCAGCCACTGCTGCTTTGATGTTGTCCGGCTGCGCCACAAGCAAGAGCTGGTCCGCTACGGGCGGTAGTCGTGCTGATGCCACCGTTAGACTTTCATACGAGTATGGTTCGTTTGAAAAGCCTCAGACCAACGAAGCAGAGGCGCTCAATCTGGCGGTTTCTCGCTGCAAAACTTGGGGCTATACGGGCGCAGAGGCATTTGGTGGTGTTACTCAGCAGTGCAACATGCCCGGCGGCATGGGTGGCTGTCAGCGCTGGCTCGTTACAAAAGAGTTTCAGTGCACTGGCATGGGCAACAAAGATCCCGGCACAAACTGAAATTTGTACACAAGAGTTTATTGAAGCCAGCGTCGCGGCGCGGCGCGGCTTAAACTTTTTGTTAGCCAACTAAGGAGAGGCTCATGGCACACGAAGTCACTATGGACATTTCGACCAAGTTCTTGCTCCATAAAGACGTGACCATCGACGTAAAGAAGGACGGCCGCAAGCTTGGAACTGCATTAATCAGCAAAGGCAATATCGAATGGGTTCCGGCCGGAAACTCAGTGAACAAGAAACGCCTCTCTTGGGCGAAGTTCGCTGAGCTGATGGTGGCTGAGGGTAAAGACGTTCGGATTGGCTAGCAGCGTAGCCCTGGTAAGCGAAGCGCACCCGGGGTCCGACACGCCGACGCACCCCCGGGTGCGGCCTTCGACCTTACCCGGGCTACTCGACTTCGACAGTCCTTTTGATAGTCGTCCCAACATCCCGTTCGTGGTGAGCCTGTCGAACCACGCTCTTCACTACAGAGCAGGATCAGTTTGAGCTGCCGACCGTCCGCAAAGAGCGTGGTTCGACGGGCTCACCACGAACGGGATCCAGGGGCGTAGCCCGGGTAGAGCGCAGCGAAACCCGGGACCCGACGCGCCGACGCACTTCCCCGGGTGCGGCCTTCAGCCCTACCCGGGCTACGCAAGTGCGGCAGCCCTTCAGATAGTCGTCCCAACATCCCGTTCGTGGTGAGCCTGTCGAACCACGCTTTTCACGGTAAAGCGGGACTGGCTTGATCCGCCGACCGCCCGCAAAGAGCGTGGTTCGACAGGCTCACCACGAACGGGATCCAGGGACGTAGCCCGGGTACAGCGCAGCGAAACCCGGGACCCGACGCACCGACGCACTCCCCCGGGGTCCTTCGGCCTCACCCCGGGCCACACGGCTTCGCCCGCGTTGGCCACCCAACTGCGCCATCCCCGTTATCCCGGCCACGGAGCGACCACACGCGGGCCCGGGCCCTCGCCCCTTTAGGCCTGCAGAACCGCGCCGATACCGTTCTTGGTAAACCTACTTACCGGAGACGCGTTCTGTCCGAGCACCTGGACAAGCACCGCCGCGGCACGCCCTGGTGGCGGCGTCGACTGGCGGCCTGGTGCCTGCCCCTGCTGGGCGGGATGGCGGCGCTTTGCCCGCCCGCGCAGGCGCTGGATCCGTCCAAGTCGTTCCACCACTACGTGCGCAACCACTGGGCGCTGGAACAGGGCCTGCCCCAGCTCAGCGTGCTGGCCATCGCCCAGGACAAGCCCGGCTACCTCTGGTTCGGTACCCAGGCCGGATTGAGCCGCTTCGACGGCGTGCGCTTCACCAACTTCGACCTCGACAACACCCCGGACTTGCCCAGCACCTGGATCCAGGCCCTGCATACCGACCGCGAAGGCCGTCTGTGGATCGGCACCCCGCAGGGACTGGCGGTCCGCGACGGCAACCGCATCAAGTCGCTGTCGCTCGCCCCCGGCGAAGCCGCCGGTGTCGTCGATGTGCGCGCCCTCGCACGCGACGTCCGCGGCCGCCTGTTGCTGGCCACGCCCCGCGGCGTCATGGTCGTGGTGGCCGACCGCCTGCAGACCCTGCATCCGATCGACGACGGCGGCGCGCTGGCGCTGCACGTCGACGACACCGGCACGCTCTGGGTCGGCGCACGCGGGCGCGTGCACGCCTTCGACGGCACCGGCGAACGGGTCCAGACGCTTCCGGCCGGTGCATCCCTCGCCACGGTCACCTCACTGGCCCGCCACGATGGCCGCCTGTGGGCCGGCTGCGACACCGGCCTGTTCGTGCTCGACGGCGCGCACTGGCGACGCGACCCCACCGTCGCGCCCGTCAGCGGCGGCGTGCAGGCGTTGCACGAAGATCGCGACGGCATCCTGTGGGCCAGCACCCGCGACACCCTGTACCGGTTGCAGAAAGGCGTCCTGCTGGAGCGGATCGATGCGACCGGTCCGTTGGCGGAGATCCGCGCGCTCTATGAGGACCGCGAATCCAACCTGTGGCTGGGCAGCAACAGCGAGGGGGCCAGCCGGGCGTGGAATGGCTGGACCCGCCGCTACAGCCGTGCGGAGGGCCTGCGGCAGCCGTTGCTGTGGTCCGTCGCGCAGGCGCCGGATGGCCGCGTGTGGGTCGGCAGCGACGATGGCGTGAGCGTGCTGGAAAACGGCCGCTTCCGCTCGCTGGTCAAGGGCAGCGACCTGCCGCATCCGGCCGCCTACAGCCTGTTGCCCGAGAACGGGCAGACCTGGATCGGCACGCGCGACGGCGCCGCGCTGTATCGCGATGGCCGCGTGCAGCGGCCGCGTGCGCTGGCGGCGATGGATGCCGCACAGGTGAACGGCATCGTGCGCGACCGCCACGGCCGGTTGTGGTTCGCCACCAGCACCGGCCTGTACCGGTGGCAGGACGGCGAGCGCCTGCATCACTACGGCGAGCGCGCCGGCCTGCGCGACGTGCGCGTGCGCGTGCTGCTGGAAACGCGCGACGGCCGCTTGCTGGTCGGCACGCAGAGCGGACTGTACGAGTTCGTCGACGAGCGCCTGATCGCCGTTCCGCTGACCGGAACGGGACTGGACGCGCCGCATATCGTCTCCCTGCACGAACTGGCCGGCGGGCAGTGGCTGGCCGGTGCGCTGTCGGAGGAAATGATGCTGCTGTTCGACGGCCGCCGCTGGACGCGCCTGGACAAGGCGCGCGGAATACCGGCGAACGCGCCGTTCTTCTTCGCCGAAGACACCCGCGGTTTCCTGTGGGCTGGCGGCCTGCGCGGCATCTATCGGGTGTCGGTGGCCGACCTGCTTGGCGCCGCCGACGACCCCACGTTCAAGGTGACTGCGCGGACGCTGCTCAACGAGCGCGGCGACCGCCACGGCGGCCAGAAGGGGGACTGCTGCAACGGTGCCGGCAACAGCCGCGGCTTCATGGCCGACAACGCGCTGTGGCTGCCGACCCGCGACGGGGTGGTGGTGATGGCGACCGACCAGCCGCTGGCCAACGCCTATGTGCCCGAATCGGTTATCGAACGCGTGCAGGTGCAGGGACAGTGGCGAGCCGCCGAACGCGCGACGGAATGGGCGCTGCCCAGTGCCGCGCGCGACCTGCGCTTCGAATTCACCACGCTCAGCTTCCAGGCGTCGGATCACATCGACATCCGCTATCGCCTGAAGGGCTACGACGACGAGTGGAAGCTGCTGGACGATCCGCACCAGCGCAGCGCCACCTATACCAACCTGCCGGCGGGCCATTACGTGTTCGAGGTGCTGGGCACCAACAACAGCGGCGTGTCCGGACGCGCCGCCGCCACGCAGGCGTTCGCCATCGCGCCGTACTTCTACGAAAGCGCGTGGTTCTACCTGCTGCTGGCCATCGCGCTGGGCATCCTGGTGCTGCTGTCCAACCGCTGGGTGCTGCGCCGCCACCACAACCGCCGCGTGGCGCTGGAGCGCCTGGTGCAGCAGCGCACGCGCGACCTGCAGCAGGCCAACCGGCAACTAGAGGCGATCAGCCTCACCGATCCGCTGACCGGCCTGCACAACCGCCGCTACCTGACCCGGCAACTGCCCGCCGACATCGCCTATTACCAACGCATGCCGGGCTTCGCCGCCGGCGTGGACGTGCTGGCGTTCGCGCTGCTCGACATCGACCACTTCAAGTCGATCAACGACGGCCACGGCCACCAGGTCGGCGACCATGTGCTGCAGACGGTGGCGCACCGCCTGCGCACGCTGTCGCGCGATGGCGACTACGTCATCCGCTGGGGCGGCGAGGAATTCCTGATGGTGTTCCGGCCGATGCCGCGCCACGAGCTGCACGCGCTGGGCCGCCGCATCTGCTCGGCGATCGCCGCCGAACCGGTGGAGGTGTCGGGCGCGCGCCTGCAGGTGACCGCGTCGCTGGGACTGATCGGCTATCCGCCGTTCCCCGACGCGCCCGACCTGCTGGGCTGGGAGCAGTTGGTCTCGCTGGCGGATCGCGCGCTGTACGACGTCAAGGCGCATGGCCGCAACGGCTGGGCGCTGTACGAAGCGACGCCGCTGCCGTTGCCGTCGCTCGATCCCGACCTGCTGCGGCGCGACCCCGGCGAACTGGTCCGCCGCGGCCATCTGGTGCTGCGCGGCCCGCATCATCCGACGCCTTCGCCGCCGGCACCGCCGCGGGTGTGACGGCACCACGACACCCTCGCGTTACGATGGCCCGCCCTGTCGCGGAAGCGCCCGAATGAAGATGTTTCCCTCGATATTCGCCAAGGCGGCGTTGCTGCTGGCCACCACCACGGCGCACGCCACGTCGCTGCCGACCTATGGCGCCCGCCTGGAAGGCTTCGAGTATCCGCATCCGGTGCGCACGTACGCGTTCACCTCGCAGGCGCAGCCGCTGGAGATGGCGTATCTCGACATCGCGCCGGCCACGCCGAACGGCCGCACCGTCGTGCTGCTGCATGGCAAGAATTTCTGCGCGGCCACGTGGGAAGCGGCAATCGCCGCGCTGGCCGACGCCGGTTACCGCGTGGTCGTGCCGGACCAGATCGGCTTCTGCAAATCGAGCAAGCCGCCGCGCTACCAGTATTCGTTCGGCCAACTGGCGGCCAACACGCACGCGCTTCTCGCCTCGCTGGGCATCGAGCGTGCGGTGATCGTCGGCCACTCGATGGGTGGCATGCTCGCCGCCCGCTATGCGCTGCAGTATCCGGCGGCGACGGAACGGCTGGTGCTGGTCAACCCGATCGGGCTGGAGGACTGGAAGGCCGAGGGCGTGCCGTGGCGCAGCGTCGATGCCTGGCACGCGCGCGAGCAGAAGACCTCGTTCGACAGCATCCGCGACTACCAGCGCACCGTGTACTACGGCGGCGAATGGAAGCCCGCTTACGAGCGCTGGGTGCGGATGCTCGGCGGCATGTACGCCGGCGACGGACGCGAGGCGGTGGCGTGGAGCCAGGCGCTGACCTCGGACATGGTGTTCAGCCAGCCGGTGGTCCATGAATTCCCGAAGATCACCGTACCGACCACGCTCTTCATCGGCCAGAAGGACCGCACCGCCATTGGCAAGGACCTCGCCTCGCCCGAGGTGGCGAAACGCATCGGCGACTATCCGGCGCTCGGCAAGCGCGCGGCGGCGGCGATCCCGGGCGCAAGGCTGGTGGAGTTCGCCGAGCTGGGCCACTCGCCGCAGGTCGAGGATCCGGCACGCTTCAACGCATCTCTGCTCGACGCGTTGAGGTGAGACGGGACATGCAGCAGTGAGCGGAGAGGAGTGAGGAGTGAGAAAAAGCGCTCCCTCCCCACGCTACCGGCTTTGCTGCTCACTCCTCACTTCTCTCGACTCACTCCTCTAGACTCATTCCCCGATCGCCAGCACGTCGTCCAGCAGTGCAGCGGCGGTGACATCGGCGCCGGCACCCGGCCCCTGGATGACCAGCGGCTGGTCGGGATAGCGGTCGCTGTAGATCGCCACGCGATTGTCGGTGCCGCCGCCCGCGCAGAGCGGATGGTCCAGCGGCAATGCCTGCAGGCCGACACTCGCGCGTTCGGCATCGAAGCGGCCGATGAAACGCAGGCGCGCGCCGTTGCGGTAGGCCTCCTTGAACCGCGCGGCCAGGGGCGCGTCGAGCTGCGGCAATGCCGCGTCCAGCGCAGGCAGCGGCAGCGCGGCCAGTTCCGCCGGCACCAGCGAATCCACGCGCACGTCCTCCGCCTGCAACGGCAGCCCGGCGGCACGGGCCAGGATCAGCAGCTTGCGGCGCACGTCTTCGCCGGACAGGTCCAGCCGCGGGTCGGGTTCGGTGTAGCCGGCCTGTCGC
Source organism: Pseudoxanthomonas sp. LH2527 (assembly GCF_022539275.1). NCBI lineage: Bacteria > Pseudomonadati > Pseudomonadota > Gammaproteobacteria > Lysobacterales > Lysobacteraceae > Pseudoxanthomonas > Pseudoxanthomonas sp. LH2527. Next base: position 138,131 of record NZ_JAKZBW010000008.1, read on the forward strand.
GCCTGGCGGACGAAGCCGGAGAACGCGCGCATGCCGTCGTAGTGGTTGAACAGCCACGCCAGCGAGCCGGAGAGCACGCCTTCGACGCGAAGGATGCGGTCGCCGCCGGCGACCAGTGCGCGCAGGCTGCGCAGCAGCGGCAGGCCGGCGCCGACGGTGGCGGCGTCGCCGTAGCGCGCGCCGGAGCCGGCGCGCGCGCGCGCGATGGCCTGCGCGCGCGACCATGCACCGCCGACACCGAGCTTGTTCGCCGTCACCACATGCACGCCACGCGACAACCATTCCGCATGCCAGTCGGCGACGCTGTCGCTGGCGGTCGCATCCACCACGATGTCCCCCGCCCGCAGCGCCTCGCCCTCCGCCCACGGCGGCAGGTCGCCGTCATGGGCGGCGGACAGGTTGGCGGCATCCAGCGCATCCCGGGCCGAGTGTCCGCAGGCCTGCAGCGCACGCGAGTTGGCCAGCCAGGCCAACGCCGGCACGGGCAGCGCGCGTTGCTGCAGCCGCTCGTAGCGCGCCACGAACGCACTGCCCACCACCCCGGTGCCGAGCAGCGCCAACTTCGGCGCCGTGCGCGGCGCGCTCGCGAGCCGGACGACGGTGCTCATGCGTCGGCGAGTTTGCGTTTGGACTCGGCGGCCACCGCCTCGGCGCGCGCCAGCGCGGCGCCGAGGTCGGCCAGCAGGTCCTCGGTCGCTTCGATGCCGACCGACAGGCGCAGCAGGCCATCGGAAATGCCGGCCTTGGCGCGCGCTTCCGGCGTCATCGCGGCATGCGTCATGGTGGCGGGGTGCGCGACCAGGCTCTCCACGCCGCCCAGCGATTCGGCCAGGGTGAAGTAGCGCAGGCCGTCGACGAAAGCGCGCACCGCCTCTTCGCCGCCCTCCAGTTCGACGCTCAGCATGGCGCCGAAGCCCTTCTGCTGGCGCGCCGCGACCGCATGGCCAGGATGCGCGGCCAGGCCGGGGAAGTAGACCTTCGACACCACCGGGTGCGCGTCCAGCAACGCGGCGATGGCGTCGGCGTTTTCCTGGTGCGCACGCAGGCGCGCATCCAGCGTGCGCAGGCCGCGCAACGTGAGGAAGCTGTCGAACGGCGAGCCGGTCAGGCCCAGCGCATTCGCCCACCACACCAGTTGCTGGTGCGTGTCCGCGTCGCGGGCGATCACCGCGCCACCGACCACGTCGCTGTGGCCGTTGATGTACTTGGTGGTGGAATGCAGCACCACGTCGGCACCGAAGGCGATCGGCGTCTGCAACGCCGGCGACAGGAAGGTGTTGTCCACCACCGTGCGCGCGCCGGCCTTGTGCGCGGCGTCGATGACGAAGCGCAGGTCGGTGATCCGCAGCAGCGGGTTGGACGGGGTTTCGATCAGCACCAGCTTGGGCGACTGCGCCAGCGCGTCGGCCAGTGAGCGCGGGTCGGTCAGGTCGGCGGTGATCAGCTCGAAGTGGCCCTTCTTCGCCAGCGCGTTGAACAGGCGCCAGCTGCCACCGTAGGCGTCGTGCGGCACCACCAGGCGGTCACCCGGCTCCAGCAGCGCGTTCAGCACCAGCGTGATGGCGCCCATGCCGGTGGCGGTGATGACCGCGCCGGCGCCGCCTTCCAGATCGGCCAGCGCCTCGGCCAGCAGGTCGCGGGTGGGGTTGCCGCTGCGGGTGTAGTCGTACTCGCGCTTCTGCGCGAAGCCGGCGAAGCTGAAGTTCGACGACAGCACGATCGGCGGCGTCACCGCGCCGTAGGCGGTGTCGCGGTCGATGCCGGCGCGCACGGCGGCGGTGGCGGGACGACAGGGCGCGTCGTTGTCGGTGGGGGCGTAGCTGCTCATGCGAGGTCTCCGGCGGCGCGCAGGGCCGAGGTGAGGATGGAATCGATGCGGTCGGTTTCTTTCAGGAAGGCGTCGTGGCCGTACGGCGAGCGCAGCACGCGCAGCTGGCCCAGCGTGCCGAGGCCCTCGACCAGCGAGACGGAATCGGACAGCGGCACCAGCCGGTCGCCTTCCACCGCGACCACCAGCGTGGGCACGCGGATATCGGCGGGATCGACGCGGTGCAGGTCGATGGATTCGGACAGGCGCACGTAGGCGGTCACCGGCGTGCGCGCCACGTACTGCGCGCCGGCGGCGTCGAGGTAATCCTCGGCGGCCACGCGCACGCGGCCGTTGACGATCTCCGGGGCGCTGTCGAAGCGCTCGCCGAATTCCTCCGGCGTGCGGTAGCTGAGCATGGCAAACTGGCGCGCCAGCGACAGGCCCTGCGCATCGGCGCATTGCAGCTGGCCCAGCGTCACCGCACGGCGTTGCAGGGCGCGCCACGCGGCGGCATACGGATGCGCGCGGTGCGCACCGCTGACGGCGACCAGCTTCTTCAGCCGCTCCGCATGGCGCACAGCGAACTGCAGGCCGACCAGCGCGCCGTAGGAATAGCCGACGAAGACCTCCAGCCGCGCGATGCCCAGCGCCGACAGCAGCTTGGCGATGGCGTCGGCCTGGTCGGCGGTGTCGATGGGGGCGTCGAGGCGGCCATCGGCGCCGACGAAATCGAAGGCGAGCAACTGGCGCTGCGACGGATCCAGCGCGCGGTCCGCGCCGACCAGCTCGTTCAGCCAGCCGCTTTCGGCAAACACGCCGCTGGCCGCCAGGTGGCGATGCGCGGAGATGCCGCCGGCGACGAACACGACCGGCGCGCCGGCCGGCCCCTGCAGTTCGTAGCGCAGGGTCACCGCGCGCGTGCCGGCGTGGCGCATGGCCAGTTCCACCACCACTTCGCCGCGCAGCGCGCGCGGACCGTCGTCCTGCGTGGACGGGAACGGAAAGCCGTCGATCGACGACGGTTCGGGCAGGCGGTTCAGGGCGGGGCTGGCGTAACTCATGGCGGCATCCGGTGGGCGTGATCCCTTGCGGGACGGGACTGCACCACCGAGCTTCGCGGAGCTCGCGTTCGCCGTGCTGAGGACACGGTACGAACCATCTTCCGGCAGACGCTGAGGTCCCCGCAGGATTTGGCACCACCACGGCGCTTGCGCGTCGCTGGCTGCCCCGGCTTCTTCGGGCCTGTCCCTCTGCCGGTCTCGATGGTGGACGGACTTTGCCCGCCCCCGCCGCGGATGTCAATCGCTTTATTCGGATGAAGCGATGAATATTGACGGCGGTCGCGCTGCCGGCCGGTGCGGCAATGCCGCATAATTCCTGACATGACATTGAAATCCGTCCTTGGCGCTCTCTGCGTGGCCTGCCTGGCCGCCTGCTCCACCGC
>NZ_JAKZBW010000009.1:0-132145 GCF_022539275.1 Pseudoxanthomonas sp. LH2527
GGGAGCGGACCGCTTCCCATTGCATCCCGCACTCCCGGACCCCATCCATGAAGCCGACGTCCTTCCTGCTTGCCGCCACTGTCCTGATGAGCACCCCGATCACCTCCGCGCTTGCCGCCAGCACCACCCCGCCCGACGTGGCGAAGAAGCCGCATGTCGTGAAGGCGCCGCACGGCGCCGAGCGCAACGACGAGTACTACTGGCTGCGCGACGACAAGCGCGAGAACAAGGAGATGCTCGCCTACCTCGAAGCCGAGAATAAGTACACCGATACGGTGATGGCGCCGCTGAAGCCGCTGGAGGACACGCTCTACAACGAGGTCGTCGCGCGCATCAAGCAGGACGACGCCAGCGTGCCGTACCGCGAGCGCGGCTGGTGGTACTACGCCCGCTTCGTGACCGGCAAGGACTACCCCGTGCACGCGCGCCGCAAGGACGGCCCGGGCGTGGATGCGGTCTCGATCCAGAAGGCCAACGAGGCCGGCGACTTCGCCGGCGAGCAGGTGCTGCTGGACGTCAACGCGCTGGGCGAAGGCAAGGACTACTACAGCGTCGGCGACTACGAGGTCAGCCAGGACAACCGCCTGCTCGCCTACGCCGACGACACCAACGGCCGTCGCCAGTACACGATCCGCTTCAAGAACCTGGACACCGGCGAGATGCTGCCGGACACGGTGACCAACGCCGAACCGAACCTGGTCTGGTCCAACGATGGCCGCACCCTGTTCTACGTGGACAAGGACCCGGAAACCCTGCTCAGCAAGCGGGTGAAGTCGCACGTGCTGGGCACCCCGGCCAGCCAGGACAAGCTCGTCTACGAAGAGGAAGACGACAGCTTCTACATGGGCATCGGCCGTACCCGCGACGATGAATTCATCTGCATCGGCGTGGAGAGCACGGTGTCCTCGGAGATGCGCTGCACGCCGGCCGCCGATCCGGGCGTGTTCACCGTGCTGGCGCCGCGCGAGCGCGACGTGGAATACCAGGCCGACCACCTGGGCGGCCGCTGGGTGATCCGCACCAATGCCGACGGCGCCACCAACTTCAAGGTCGTCACCGCGCCGACCGGTTCCACCTCGCGCAAGGACTGGAAGGACTGGATCGCACACCGCGACGACGTGTTCGTCGAGGGCGTCGAGCTGTTCGACGGCTTCAGCGTGGTGTCCGAGCGGGCCAACGCGCTGGAAAGCCTGCGCGTGATCAAGGCCGACGGCAGCAGCGACTACATCAAGGCCGACGAAGCCGCTTACTCGATGGGCCTCGCTGCCAATCCCGAAACCGGCACCGACTGGATCCGCTACAGCTACACGTCGATGACCACGCCGGCCACGACCTACGAGATCAATACGAAGACCGGCGAGCGTCGCACGCTGAAGCAGCAGCCCGTGCCGGGCTATGACGCGTCGAAGTACGTGACCGAACGCGTGTGGGCGCCGGCCCGCGACGGCAAGACGAAGATCCCGGTGACGCTGGTGTACCGCAAGGACGTGGCGCGCGACGGCAAGGCGCCGATGCTGCAGTACGCCTACGGCAGCTACGGCTCGTCGATGGACCCGAACTTCAGCATCACCAACATCAGCCTGCTCGACCGCGGCGTGGTGTATGCGCTCGCGCACATCCGCGGTGGCCAGGAAATGGGCCGCGCGTGGTATGACGACGGCAAGCTCTACAACAAGATCAACACCTTCACCGACTTCATCGACGTCACCGACTATCTGGTGAAGGAAGGCTATGCGGCGAAGGACCGCGTCGCCGCGATGGGCGGCAGCGCCGGCGGCCTGCTGATGGGCGCGGTGTCGAACATGGCGCCGGAGAAGTACAAGGTCATCCTGACCCTGGTGCCCTTCGTCGACGTGGTCACCACCATGCTCGACCCGACCATTCCGCTGACCACCAACGAATACGACGAGTGGGGCAATCCGGAAGAGAAGGGCTACTACGACTACATCCTCACGTACTCGCCCTACGACAACCTGCAGGCCAAGGCCTATCCGGCCATGTTCGTCGGCACCGGGCTGTGGGATTCGCAGGTGCAGTACTGGGAGCCGGCCAAGTACGTCGCCCGCCTGCGCGATCTGAACACCAGCAAGGAAACCGTCGTGTTCCGCACCAACATGGAAGCCGGCCACGGCGGCAAGTCGGGCCGCTTCCGCCAGTACCGCGAGCGTGCGGAGATGTATGCCTTCATGCTGGACCAGCTGGGCGTGGCGTCGAAGTAAGCGCGGCGTGTAGGGCATCGGAGAGCCGGGGAAACCCGGCTCTTTGCTTTTCCGGCGCCGTCCGGTGCATGCCACTTCAGGCAGGTGCCGCCATCGCCGATAACCCGGTGGGTGGTCGCGCGAGGATGAGGGGTCATGGCAGGGTGGGGCGCGGGTATCCGGTCGGCACAGCGGGTCTTTGCGCCGTCCACCACGGATTTGCGGTACAAGGTCGCCGTGCATGACACGTCTCCCCCGCCGCCGCGTGACCTGCCCGACGCGCGCCCGGTGCGCTTCCGCTGGGCGTGGTGGTTGCTGGCCTACGCCAGCCTGGGCATGGGCATCGTGGGCGTGTTCGTGCCCGGGTTGCCGACCACCGTCTTCATCCTGATCGCTGCCTATGCCGCGTCGCGGGGCTCCCAGCGGCTGCACCGTTATCTGCTCTCGCATCCGCGCTTCGGCCCGATGATCCACGACTGGCATCTGCATCGCGCGGTCTCGCGGCGCGCCAAGTGGGCGGCCACGTGGACGATGCTGGCCAGTGCGGTGATCCTGCTGGCGCTGATGCGGTGGACCGGTTCGCACCGCTGGTGGATGGTGGCGCTGCCGATCGCCTGCATGGCCGTGGTCGCCGCCTGGTTGTGGCGGCGCCCCGAACCGCCGCGTGCGGCGTAGACGGCCATCGCATTCATCCCGCTGTGGCTATACTCGCGGCATGAACCGGAACGCCCGTCTTGTCCTCGCTGCCGCCCTGATGGCGGTCCTGTCCGCCTGCGGTGCCAAGGGCCCGCTGTTCATGCCGGAGAAGCCGGTGGAAGAAGCGCCGGTGACGCCGGCCGAGCCGGCACCGCCGGCGACCGACAGCGTCCCCGCCGAGCCGCCGATCGATCCGGCCACGGTGCCGGCCACCGACGGGAATGGCTGAGTCTCCGCACGCGCGGTCCACGGTGATGCGTTTCAGCAAGATGCACGGGGCCGGCAACGATTTCGTCGTGCTGGACCTGCGCGATGGCACGCCGCCGCCGGATGCCACGCTGGCCGCCGCGCTGGCTGACCGGCATCGTGGCGTGGGCTGCGACCAGATCCTGACCATCGAGCCGCCGCGCAGTGCGGGCTCTGTCGCGGCGTACCGCATCTGGAATTCCGACGGCTCGCCCTCGCAGCAGTGCGGCAACGGCGCGCGCTGCGTGGCGGCCTGGCTGGTGCGGGACGGCGCCGCCCGCGGCGACACCTTCGTGGTCGACAGCCCGTTGGCCACGCATGCGGTGGAGCGCATCGGCGATGACCGCTACGCCATCGCCATGGGCGTGCCCGAGTTCGTGCCGGCCCGCATCCCGCTGCACGGCTTCGATCAGCCGCGCGGCGAGTACGACGCCGACGTGGACGAAGGCCTGCGGCTGCGCTTCGGTGCGGTGTCGATGGGCAATCCCCATGCCGTCATCGAAGTGCCCTCCGTCGAGGCGGCACCGGTCGCGCATTACGGCCCGCTGCTGCAGCGGGCGCGGCACTTCCCGGAATCGGTCAACGTCGGCTTTGCCGAAGTGGTCGCGCGTGACCGCGTGCGCCTGCGCGTGTACGAGCGCGGCGTGGGCGAGACGCTGGCCTGCGGCAGCGGTGCGTGTGCGGCCGCGGCCGTGCTGATCCGTCGTGGCCGGGTGGATCGCGACGTGACCATCGCGCTGCCCGGTGGCGAACTGCGCATCCGCTGGCCGTCCGACGACGCGCCGGTCATCATGTCCGGGCCGGCGGCATTCGTATTCGAAGGGGAATGGACAGCATGAGCGAGACAGCGGAAAAACTGGGTGCGCACGAGGTCGCGGCGTGGCTGCGGCGGCATCCGACCTTCCTGAAGCAGTTCCCGGACCTGGCGCTGAGCATGGTGGTGCCGCGCGACGAAGGCCCGACCGCATCGCTGGCCAGCTACCAGCTGGAAGTGCTGCGCGACAAGAACCGCGAACTCTCCAAGCGCCTGGGCGACCTGTTCGCCAATGCGCAGGAGAACGAGCGCCTGGCCGTGCGTACCCACCAGTTGGCGCTGACGCTGATGAAGCAGGGCACCGCCGCCGACACCGTGCGTGCGATGGCGGCCTCCCTGGCCGAGGACTTCAACGGCGACCGCGTCAGCATCGTGCTGCTGCAGCCGATCGCCGGCCTGGAGGAAGGCGAGTGGTTGCAGGTGGTGCCGGCGGATAATCCGCACATGGCGCCGTTCCGCGACTGCCTGCGCGACGGCGAGCCGATCTGCGGTCGCCTGCAGCCGGAAAAGCACGTGCTGCTGTACGGGTCGCGTGCCGAGGAAGTCGCATCGTCCGCGCTGTTGCCGCTGCCCGGCATCGGCCTGGTCGCCGTCGGCAGCCGTGACGGCAACCGTTTCTATCCCGGCATGGGCACGCTGTTCCTGCGCATGATGGGCGACACGCTGGTGACGGCGTTGAAGCGGTTCGATGGTTGAGCCGAGGCTCGCCTCTCCCGCCGTCATTCCGGCGAAAGCCGGAATCCATCTTGCCGTTGTCTCGACCTCGAACAGGCCAGCGCAACGTGGATCCCGGCTTTCGCCGGTTTGACGGGTCCTGGACATGTACGCCGTCGCCGACTTCCTCGCCCACCTCGAGGTCGAGCGCCGTGTCTCCGCGCACACGCTGGATGCGTATCGCCGTGATCTCGCCGCGCTGACGGCGTGGGCCCAGGCCCAGGACATCACCGACCTGGCGGACGTGCAGGCCGAGCAGCTGCGCGGCTTCGTGGCCAGCGAGCACCGGCGCGGCCTGTCGCCGAAGAGCCTGCAGCGTCGCCTGTCTGCCTGCCGCAGTTTCTACCAGTGGCTGCTCAAGCATGGCCGCATCGCCGCCAGTCCTGCCGCCGCACTGCGCGCCCCCAAGGCGCCACGCAAGCTGCCGCAGGTGCTGGATGCGGACGAAGCCGTCAGGCTGGTCGAGGTGCCGATCGATGCGCCGCTGGGCAGGCGCGACCGCGCCCTGCTGGAGCTGTTCTATTCCTCCGGCCTGCGCCTGAGCGAACTGTGCGCACTGCGCTGGCGCGATCTCGACATGGCCGGCGGCATGGTCACCGTGCTGGGCAAGGGCAACAAGGAGCGCAAGGTGCCGGTCGGTTCGCATGCGCGCAACGCATTGGTGGAATGGCGGCAGGAGCGGCCGTCGGGCAACGAGGCCTTCGTGTTTCCCGGCCGCGGCGACGGGCCGATCTCGCAGCGCGCCGTGCAGATCCGCATCAAGCAGCTGGCGCAGCGCCAGGGGCTGTTCAAGCACGTGCATCCGCACATGTTGCGGCACAGTTTCGCCAGCCACATCCTGGAATCCTCCGGCGACCTGCGCGGCGTGCAGGAACTGCTCGGCCACGCCGATATCGCCACCACCCAGATCTACACGCACCTCGATTTCCAGCACCTGGCCAAGGTCTACGACGCCGCGCACCCGCGGGCGAAGCGGAAGTCCTGATTGCTGTAGGAGCGACGTCAGTCGCGACCGCGATCCCGGCACACCGGGCGATACACCATCCGCGAGACCGCGCATGATGCGGCCGTCCTGCCTGGGTGGGTTCGGCGGTCGCGACTCACGTCGCTCCTACAACAGCGTCAAACGTCATGCTTGAACCGGGAGGCAGCGTCCCCACCTCTGTGGGAACACCCCGGAGGCCTCCATGGACCCCAGCCAGAATCCCAACGTCTTCCACGCCACCACCATCCTGTCCGTGCGCCGCAACGGCCATGTCGCCGTCGCCGGCGATGGCCAGGTGACGCTGGGCCATACGGTGATGAAGGGCAACGCGCGCAAGGTGCGCCGGCTCGGCCGCGATGGCCAGGTGCTGGCGGGCTTCGCCGGCGCGGCGGCCGATGCGTTCACCCTGTTCGAGCTGTTCGAGGCCAAGCTGGAAAAGCACGGCCAGCTGACCCGTGCCGCGGTCGAGCTGGCGAAGGACTGGCGCACCGAACGCCGTCTCGGCAAGCTCGAAGCGCTGCTGGCCGTCGCCGACAAGGAAACCTCCCTGATCATCAGCGGCACCGGCGACGTCATCGAGCCCGAGGACGGCATCATCGCCATCGGCTCCGGCGGCTCCTATGCGCTGTCCGCCGCGCGCGCGCTGCTGGCGCACACCGAGCTGGACGCGAAGTCCATCGCGGTGGAGTCGCTGAACATCGCCGGCGACATCTGCATCTACACCAACCGCAATGTGGTGGTTGAAGAGCTGTGAGAGAGGCCTTGATTGGCGATTCGTGATTCGCAAAAGCGAACGCCGCGCCGAAACCTCCCAGCTTTCCTTAATCCGCTCTTACGAATCCCGAATCCCCCATGACGAATCCCGGCTCTTCAACCATGACCCCGCGCGAGATCGTGCAGGAACTCGACCGCCACATCGTCGGCCAGCAGGCCGCCAAGCGCGCGGTCGCCATCGCGCTGCGCAACCGCTGGCGTCGCATGCAGCTCGATGACGGGCTGCGCAACGAGGTGATGCCGAAGAACATCCTGCTGATCGGCCCCACCGGCGTCGGCAAGACCGAGATCGCGCGCCGGCTGGCAACACTGGCCAACGCGCCGTTCGTGAAGGTCGAGGCCACACGCTTCACCGAAGTCGGCTACGTGGGCAAGGATGTCGAGCAGATCGTCCGCGACCTGGCCGACACGGCGGTGAAGATGTATCGCGAACAGGCCAAGGCGCGCATGCGCACCCAGGCCGAGGAGCGTGCGGAAGAACGGATCCTCGACGCCCTGCTGCCGCGCCGCGAGGCGGCCGGCGGCAACGGCTTCGGTTTCGGCGCCGCCACGACCACCGTCGACATCGGTGCCGAGCCGTCCTCGAAGGAATCCGAAACGCGGCAGAAGCTGCGCCGCCAGTTGCGCAACGGCGACCTGGACGAGCGCGAGATCGAACTGGAGCTGGCCGCCAACGTCGGCGTGGACATCATGACGCCGCCGGGCATGGAGGAAATGGGCCAGCAGCTGCGGCAGATGTTCTCGAACCTGGGCGGCGCCAAGACCCACAAGCGCACCGTGACCATCAAGGCCGCGCGCCCGCAGCTGATCGAGGAAGAGGCCGCCAAGCTGGTCAACGAGGACGACATCCGCGCCGCCGCCATCGAATCGTGCGAGCAGCATGGCATCGTCTTCATCGACGAGATCGACAAGGTCGCCAAGCGCAGCGGCACCATGAGCGGCGCCGACGTCAGCCGCGAGGGCGTGCAGCGCGACCTGCTGCCGCTGGTGGAAGGCAGCAACGTGTCGACCAAGTACGGCACGGTGAAGACCGACCACATCCTGTTCATCGCCTCGGGTGCGTTCCACCTGGCCAAGCCCAGCGACCTGATCCCCGAGCTGCAGGGCCGCTTCCCGATCCGCGTGGAGCTGTCCGCGCTGAGCAAGGAGGACTTCATCCGCATCCTCACCGAGCCGAAGGCTGCGCTGAGCAAGCAGTACGTGGAGCTGATGAAGACCGAAGGCGTGGCGCTGAGTTTCACCGACGACGCCATCGACCGCCTCGCCGAGATCGCCGCGCTGGTCAACGAACGCCAGGAGAACATCGGCGCCCGCCGCCTGCACACCGTGCTGGAACGGCTGCTGGATACGCTGAGCTACGAGGCCCCCGACCGCGACGGCCAGAGCGTCGTCATCGACCGCGCCTACGTCGATGCGCATCTCGGCGAACTGGTGCAGGACCCCGACCTGAGCCGCTACATCCTGTAGCGTGCGCCATGCGCACGACCGCATGGACCCATCAACACGCGGTCGTGCGCGCAGCGCACGCTACGACCGAGCCGGTACGTCCCGTAGCGTGCGCCATGCGCACGGCCGCATGAACCCATCAACACGTGATCGTGCGCGCAGCGCACGCTACGCATGCGACAATCGCGGCTGTATCCGCTTCCCGATCCGCCATGTCGACGCTGCCGCCGTGCCCCCAATGCCAGTCCGAGTACAGCTACGAGGACGGCGGCCAGCTGGTCTGCCCGGAGTGCGGCCATGAGTGGTCGGCCGATGCGCCGGCTGCCGGCGACGACGTGCGCATCATCAAGGACGCCAACGGCAACCTGCTGCAGGACGGCGACACCGTCACCGTCATCAAGGACCTGAAGGTCAAGGGCTCGTCGCTGGTGGTGAAGGTCGGCACCAAGGTCAAGAATATCCGCCTGGTCGACGGCGACCACGACATCGATTGCAGGATCGACGGCATCGGCGCGATGAAGCTCAAGTCTGAGTTCGTGCGCAAGGCCTGATCCTTGCGCGGTGGTGGGCTCAATCCTCGCCGATATCCTCGTTCCACACGTCGGGATTGGCGCGGATGTAGTCGCCGAGCAGGGTGATGCATTCCTGGCTCTGCAGGTCGATGACGTTGACGCCGGATTCGCGCAGCCACTCGATGCCGCCCTGGAAGGTCACCGATTCGCCGACCACCACGGTGCCGATGTTGAACTGGCGCACCAGGCCGCTGCAGTACCAGCACGGGGCCAGGGTGGTGACCATGATCGTGTCGCGGTAGCGGCGCTGGCGGCCGGCCTTGCGGAAGGCATCGGTTTCGCCATGCACGGAGGGATCGCCTTCCTGCACGCGGCGATTGTGGCCGCAGCCGAGCAGGCGCCCGTCCTGGTGGTACAGCGCCGCGCCGATCGGGATGCCGCCTTCGGCGAGGCCTTGCCGCGCTTCACTGATTGCGGTTTCCAGGAGGGCACGGTAATCGGGAGAAGTGCTCATGGCGGCCTGCATCGAGGGTGTACGGGGGGAACAGGATCATACAGGCGGGGAGTGTGATGCCACGCACGGCGCGCGGGCCGCATACCCGTTAGAACGCGAAGTGCGGTGCGCGGTGCGCGTTCAGGTCAGGGGAGTGGGGATCGTGAAAGGGAAGCTCAACAAGATGTCGCGCGGTGCGCGGATCACGGCGATGCTGGCCGTGGCCTGCGGACTGTCGTTCGCGACCGCGCTGCATGCGCAGACCATCGAGCAGGGCTTGCTGCAACTGGAGTGGGGCGATCCGCCGCCTGCGGCGGCCGGGCAAGCCCGTCTTTCGCCCCGTTTCAATGCCTCGCTGTTGAAGGATGACGGCAGCCGCATTCCGCTCGATCCCGCGCAGGCGAGGCTGGCGGCGGGCGATCTGTATGTGCTGGCCAATCGCCGCGTGGCGGTGGCATTCGCGCCGCCGGGGCGCGTCATGTCGTCCGCGCCCGCGATCCAGGCCATCGTGCCCGCCGATCGCGTCACCCAATCGGCGCCGGTGCATGCGGCCAACGCACGCGTGATGGCGGCTGCGCCGATCAACGGGGTCACCCGCTGGGTGACGCTGATGTGCAAGTTCAGCGATGCCGCGGACGAGCAGAAGGACCTGGCGTTCTTCCAGTCGCAGTACGGCGAAGGCGTCGGCCAACTGGGCCACTACTGGCGCGAGGTGTCGTACAACAAGATCAATCTGGCCGGCAGCACCGCGCACGGCTGGTACACGTTGCCGAGTCCCCGTTCGACCTACGTCACCAAGGTGGACGGCAAGGACAAGGCCGACCTCAACAAGCTGTTCGCCGATTGCGCCTCCGCCGCGCCGGACACCGTCGACCTGAATGCGCCGGTCGGCATCAACATGATGTTCAACGGCGATCTCGACGGGTTCGCCTGGGGCGGACAGAGCTGCGCCACCGTGCGCGGCGCGCGGCTGTGCAAGCGGGTGACGTGGAATCCGCCGTGGTCGTTCCGCAACCTCGCGCCGCTGGCGCACGAGATGGGGCATGGCTACGGGCTGCCGCATTCGGACAACTCCGATGGCGACAGCGATACCTACGACAACCCGTGGGACGTGATGAGCGACAGCTGGAACAACGCGGTGGGCGATGCCACGTATGGCACGCGGCCCAAGCACATCAACATCTTCCAGCGCCACCGCCTGAGCTGGGTGGATGCGGCGAGGCAGCGGGTCGTGCCGCTGGGCGACCTGGCCACGCGCGACATCGCCCTCGACTACGCGCATCTGACCGGCTCGGCCAATGCGCAGATGCTGGTGCTGTCGCTGTCGCCGCAGGCCGATCCGTATGCGACCGTGGTGTACACGCTGGAAGCACGCAAGCGCGAAGGCACCTACGAAGGCAACCTGGCCGGCAACGCGGTGATCATCCACAAGGTGGAGCGGTCGGGCACGGCCTACAGCATCGACGCCGATGTGCCGGCCGCCAACCGCTCCAACAACGAAGGTTCGATGTTCAAGGTGGGCGAACGCTGGGTCACCCCGGAAGCTTCGCACCTGGTGACGATCAAGGCGCAGACGGCGACCGGCTTCGTGCTGACGGTCGGTCCTCCGCGGGTGATGAGCAGTCCGCTGCCGGCGCTGGTGAGACCGGCGGCGGTAAGCGCGCCATCGTCTTCGATCGCCGTGCCCGCCACCTCGGCAACGAACACGGCAAGCGCTCCTCCGCGCCGCGCGACGCCCTCGCGATGCGGCACGCGACGCGATGGAAAGGCGGCGTCCTGCGCGCTTCGCGAGCGCTGATTGGTAGGGGTTTTTCCTACACGGTGCGGGTGAGCCCCACATCGCGCGATGGCGTGGTGTAGGGGGTAGAACGAATGGGGTTCGCAGGCGAATCCTGACCCGCATCCCAGTTCGCAACATCCGGGTGGAAAACGTGTCCTGTCACGTTCCTTGGCCCTCAAGGACTCACATTTGTAGCCGACACCCCCGATGACGGCGTCATTTCGACCCGTCCATCGTGAATGGGGTCGCGCGTGGTCAAGTACCGATCAGCCGACATGCGTCGCAGGGGCATGCGGGTGCTCCTTGCGGCGGTAATGTCGGTGGTGGCATGCGTCTTTCCGAATCTTCCGCTGAGGGCGGAGACGGTGATGCAGGGAACCTTGCAGTTGCAGTGGGCGGATCCGCCGCGGGCGTCGCCGGGCCGCGTGCAGGCGCCACCGCAGCTGGATGCGTGGCTGGACATGGGTCCCGGGCGGCGGGTCGCGCTGGACGTGACGCAGGCAAAGCGGGCAGCCGGTGACCTCTACGCATTGGCCAATCGGCGCGTCGCGGTGTCGTACGCGATGCGTGCGGACATCGCCGCGTCATCCAAGGTCATGTCGGCGGCCAGCGCGCTGCCGTCGATCAGCGCCATCGTGCCGACCGATCGCTTGCCCCAGCGCGCGCTGACGATGGGGGCCGATGGCCGCGTCATGGCCTCCGCACCGGTGCTGGGCGCGACGCGCTGGATCACGCTGATGTGCAAGTTCGCCGACATCACCGCCGAGCAGAAGCCGCGCAGCTTCTTCCAAGAACAGTATGGCAATGCGCCGGGCCAGTTGGGCCACTACTGGTCCGAGGTGTCGTACGGCCAGATCAATCTTGCCGGCAGTTCCGCGCATGGCTGGTACACGCTGCCGAAGCCGCGCGCGGCCTACCTGGCCGATGTCAACGGCAAGCAGAAGGCGCAGCTGTCGGAGCTGTTCGCCGACTGCGCCAACGCAGCCGATTCCGAGGTCGACTTCGCCGGCATCCAGGGCGTCAACCTGATGTTCAACGGCGAACTGGATGGCAATGCCTGGGGTGGCGGTGCCTGCACCACGCTTGATGGTGCCTACGTGTGCACGCGCGTGACCTGGAGCCCGCCGTGGTCGTTCGCCAATCTCGCCCCGCTGGCGCATGAGATGGGGCACGGCTACGGGTTGCCGCATTCCAACAACTCCGATGGCGATGGCGACACCTACGACAATCCGTGGGACGTGATGAGCGATGCCTGGCGCAACGCCACCAGCGACGCCGCTTACGGGCTGTTGCCCAAGCATCCGAACATGTACCAGCGCGAACGCCTGGGGTGGTTGCCCGCGTCGCGCAAGCGCGTGATCGACGCCGGCAACCGCGAGACGCACGAATTCGTGCTGGATGCGGGCAGCGTGCTGAAGACGTCCAATACGCAGCTGGTGGTGCTGGCGCTGCCGTCGCAGCCCGATCCCTACAAGACGGTGATCTATACGCTGGAAGCGCGCCGTCGTACCGGCACCTACGAGTCCAAGCTGGCCGGTGATGCGGTGATCATCCACAAGCTGGAAGACTACGGCATTGCTTACAGCGTCGATCGCGATACGCCGGCGGCGAACTTCTCCAGCAACGAGGGATCGATGCTGAAGGTCGGCGGGCGCTGGAACACGCCCGATGAACTGCACTGGGTGGAAGTCATGTCGGCGACGGAACAGGGCTTCGTGGTGCGGGTCGGGCCGCGGCCGCGCTCCATGAGTTCGCCCGCGCCAGCGCTGGTGCGTCCGGCGAGTGTCGCGGCCTCCTCGTCGCCAGGCGTGCGTCCGGCGGCGCCGACGCCCTCGGTTCCTCCGGCGCCCGTGATCCGCTCGGCAGCCAACCTGCATCGCCGCGCCTGTGGTGCCTTGCCTGTGTTGCTGCGGCGGGCACCGCTGTGTGCCCTGCTGGAACGTTGATCGCGCCATATTCCTGGCGCGCAGGGCGCCGCATCTGCGCACCGCGTCGCACTCGGGTGTGACAGCGACGGAAATTCAGGACACGACTGCATTCGTATTCGTCACGCTGGAGTGCGCAGCGCGACGCACGTGAACGACGACCTGCGTTCCAGAACACGAAACTGCCCGTCGCAAACGCACATCCGCTTGCCGCATTCGGCGTCGCGAGGCGATGTCGGAAGTAGTCGCGCAACAATGCGCGTTTTCGGAGAGTGGAATGTACCCGGGCCGATCGATTCGCGCCGTACGCGCGAACATGTCGCGTGTCGTCGCGTGCCTGTTGATGATGGCCGCGCCGGCGATGGAGGCGCGCGCGGACGAGATCGTGCAGGGTGTATTGCAGTTGCGGTGGGGCGACGCACCGCCGGCGGCACGCGGCACGCCGCGCGCGGCGCATTTTGAATCATGGCTCGATGCCGGACCGGACCGTCGCTACCGGCTCGATGCGGCACAGGCGCGCCGCGCTGCCGGTGATCTGTATGCGCTGGCCAATCGCCGCGTGGCGGTGGCGTACCGTGCGCCGGCACGGGTGAAGGCAGGGGCTGCGGCCACGGTGCCGGTGCAGTCGGCACCGGAGATCAGCGCGATCGTCGCGGCCGACCTTGCGCCGCCCAGGACGATGGCGCGCGGCGATGTGGTGGGTGCTCGCACCGTGACGCCGCAGACGGGCAGCACGCGCTGGGTCACGGTGATGTGCAAGTTCGCCGATGTGCCGACCGAACAGAAATCCCGCGCGTTCTTCCAGGCGCAGTACGGCGATGCGCCGGGACAGCTGGGCCACTACTGGTCCGACGTCTCCTACGGCCGCATCGACCTGGCCGGCAGCACGGCGCATGGCTGGTACACGCTGCCTCGCACGCGGGCCTCGTACCTGTCGGTGGTGAACGGCCGCACCAAGGCCGACCTGTCGCAGCTGTTCGCCGACTGCACGGCACTGGCCGATGCCGACGTGGATTTCCGCGGCGCGCAGGGCATCAACCTGATGTTCAACGCCGAGCTCGATGGCAGCGCATGGGGCGGCGGTGCCTGCGGCACCCTGGACGGCAGCTACCAGTGCACGCGCGCGACCTGGAATCCGCCGTGGGCGTTCAGCAACCTCGCACCGCTGGCGCACGAGATGGGGCATGGCTATGGCCTGCCGCATTCGGACAACACCGACGGCGATGGCGACACTTACGACAATCCCTGGGACCTGATGAGCGATGCATGGCGCAACGCCGTCAGCGATACCACGCATGGCCTGCTGCCCAAGCAGCTGAACATGGTGCAGCGCGACCGGCTGGGATGGGTGGGCGCGGCCAACAAGCGGATCATTGCCGCCGACAATGCGAGCACCCACGACGTGATGCTGGCCTGGGCCGGTGGCGCGGCCACCGACGCGACGCAGATGCTGGTGCTGTCGCTGTCGACGCAGCCCGATCCGTACCGCACCGTGGTGTACGTGCTCGAGGCGCGCCGCCGCCACGGCAGCTACGACGGCAAGCTGGCCGGCGATGCGGTGATCCTGCATGTGCTGGAGGACTACGGGATCGCGCGCAGCATCGACACCGACACGCCGGTGGCGGACCTGTCCAGCAACGAAGGCTCGATGCTGCGCGCCGGCGAGACCTGGCGGACGCCGGACGAGCGGCACTGGGTGGAGGTGGTGTCGATGACGGCCAGCGGTTTTCTGCTGCGCGTGGGGCCGCGCCCACGCGCGATGAGTACGCCGTCACAGGTACTGGTCCGGTCGAACGTGTCGGCAGCGCAGGCGGCCACGCCGTCGGTGAGGACGCCGGTCCCGCCGGCAGCGCCGAAGTCCGTGCGGCAGGCACGCGCACGGACCTGCGACGTGCTGCCGCGCGTGCTGCGCCTGCCCACCCTGTGCGCGGTGCTGGCGCGTTGAGGCATGGGCCATGTCCCTCCGTGCGCCCGCGACACGCTGCGCGCCTTCGACACTCCGCCTGGCGGGGATGCTGCTGGTGCTGGCCTGCCTGCCTGCGGGGGGTGCGGCTCAGCAGATCGTGCAGGGCGTCCTGCAGTTGCAGTGGGGGGATGCACGGCCGGTAGCGGCGGGCGAGCGGGCGGCGCCGCGTTTCGAGGCCTGGCTCGACGTCGGCTCGGGTATCCGCCTGCCCCTGGATACGGCGCAGTCGCGGCGCGCGGCCGGTGACCTGCACGCACTCGCCCATCGCCGGGTGGCGGTGTCGTATGCGTCGGGCCTCCACGGCGGGCTGATCGACGCCATCGTGCCGGTGGACGCGCCGTTCCCGCGCGACGCGGTCCGGCATGCCAGCGGCCGCGTGCTTGCGGCCGCAGCAGTGCAGGGCAGCACACGCTGGGTCACGCTGATGTGCCGGTTCGCCGATGTGGTGGCCGAGCCGAAGCCGCGTGCCTTCTTCCAGCAGCAGTACGGGGCCGAGCCCGGGCAGCTCGGGCATTACTGGTCGGAAGCATCGTATGGCCGGATCGACCTGACCGGCAGCACCGCCCATGGCTGGTACGCGCTGCCACGCGTGCGTGCCGCCTACGTCACCACGGTCAACGGCGTGGCCCGGGTCGATCTGAACGCGCTGTTCGCCGAGTGCACCGCGCAGGCTGACGCCGAGGTCGATTTCAGCGGCGTGCAGGGCATCAACCTGATGTTCAACGCGGAACTCGACGGCCGCGCCTGGGGCGGCGGCGCCTGCGCCACCCTGGATGGCACGTACCGCTGCCTGCGCACCACCTGGAACCCGCCCTGGGCCTTCGCCAACCTGGCGGGACTGGCGCACGAGATGGGGCATGGCTACGGACTGCCGCATTCGGACAACACCGACGGCGATGCCGACACCCACGACAATCCCTGGGACGTGATGAGCGACGCGTGGCGACATGCGACCCAGCATCCCGTGTACGGCCTGTTGCCCAAGCACCCGAGCATGGTCCAGCGCGACCGGCTGGGCTGGGTGCCGGCCGCGCGCAAGCGCGTGCTGCCCGTGGACAACCAGCAGGTGCACGAGATCCACCTGGACGCGGCGGGCCTGCACGATGCTGGTGGCGTGCAGATGATCGTGCTGGAAGGCGTCCCCCAGCCCGATCCCTACCGCACCGTCGTCCATGTCGTCGAGGCACGTCGGCGCGGTGGCCACTACGAAGCCGCGCTCGCCGGCGACGCGGTGATCATCCACGGGCTGCACGATTACGGCATCGCCCGCAGTGTCGATGCGGACGTGCCCGCGGCGGACCTGGCGGCCAACGAAGGCTCGATGTTCAAGCCGGGCGAGGCGTGGAGTACGCCCGATGGCCGGCATCACCTGCAGGTGCTGTCCGCCACCGGTACGGGCTTCGTCGTGCGCATCGGGCCGCGCCCCCGCGTGATGAGTGCGCCGATGCCGGCGCGCGAACGGTCCGTGCTGCCGGCGTCGGCGCCCGCCACGCCCTCATCCACGCAACGCATGCGCCTGCCGCCGCCCGCGGTTCCGCCGCGCATCTGCAGTGCGGAGAAAGGCTTCGCGCGGCCGCGCCCCTGCTTGCGGCAGGTGCGCTGAGCGGCGGGACGGGACCGGCTGGCCGGGGAGTGCGATAATCCGTCCATGAGCGAATCCCCCTACGAACGCGGCACCACCCACTTCGGCTTCCGCGATGTCGCCGCCAAGGACAAGCAGAAGCTGGTCGGCGAGGTCTTCACCTCGGTCGCCGGCAAGTACGACCTGATGAACGACCTGATGAGCCTGGGCATCCACCGGGTCTGGAAGCGCTACTTCGTCAGTACCTGCCAGGTGAAGCGCGGCGATCGCGTGCTCGACCTGGCCGGCGGCACCGGCGATATCGCCGCGTTGCTGAAGGGGCGCGTGGGCGAGACGGGCCAGATCGTGCTGGGCGACATCAACGCCGGCATGCTCTCGGTCGGCCGTGACCGCATGACCGACCGCGGCGTGGTGCAGGGCCTGGAATACGTGCAGTGCAACGCCGAAGCGCTGCCGTTCCCCGATGCCAGCTTCGACCTGGTGACCATTGCCTTCGGCCTGCGCAACGTCACCGACAAGGCCGCCGCGCTGCGCGAGATGCACCGCGTGCTGAAGGTCGGCGGGCAGGCGCGGGTGCTGGAGTTCTCGGAGGTGACCGTGGACTGGTTCAAGCCGGTCTACGACTTCCACTCGTTCAAGGTGCTGCCGAAGCTGGGCCAGCTGTTCGCGCAGGACGCCGGCAGCTACCAGTACCTGGCCGAGAGCATCCGCCAGCATCCGCCGCAGGCCGAACTGCAGGGCATGATGGACGAGGCCGGCTTCGCCCGGACCGGCTTCAAGAACCTGTCGGCCGGCATCGTGGCCATCCATACCGGTTACAAGGTCTGAAGAACGCATCCGGACCCCTGTAGGAGCGCCCTTGGGCGCGATGCTTTTCCATTACCGCCGACAAGAGCATCGCGGGCATGGCCCGCTCCTGCAAACGACCCCGGAACCGGCGCCGGAGGGTGCGGACAGGGCAGCCCTCGCCCGGCGCGGTAAACTGGCCACTTCCCCCGATCGCTGGAAGTCCCCTGATGCGTTCACTGGCTTTGCTGTTGTCCTGCGCCGCCGTGCTGGCGGCCGGTTGCTCCAAGGAACCCGACCCCGCTCCCGTGGCCACCACGCCCAAGCCTGCCGTCCAGGCGCCCGTCGACCGCGACGAGCACTCCTACGCCGAGCCGCAGAAGGTCGCCATCGACGATCTGGCGCTGGATATCGCCGTCGACTTCGACGCGAAGACCATCGGCGGTACCGCCACCTACACGCTGGACTGGAAGGACAAGGCCGCCACCCAGCTGGTGCTGGATACGCGCGACCTCACCATCGCCAAGGTCGAGGGCCTTCGACAGGCTCAGGCCGATCGGGCCGAAGAGTGGGCGCCGCTGCAGTACGCACTGGCCGCCAAGGACGCGGTGCTGGGCAGCAAGCTGACCATCGAGACGCCGGCGCGCAACGCCAAGGTCAGGGTCACCTACACCAGTTCGCCGGAGGCCTCCGGCCTGCAGTGGCTGACCCCGGCGATGACCGAAGGCAAGCAGCTGCCCTTCATGTTCAGCCAGTCGCAGCAGATCCATGCGCGCAGCTGGGTGCCGCTGCAGGACACGCCGCAGGTGCGCTACACCTACACCGCGCACGTGACCTCGCGCCCGGACGTGATGGTGCTGATGAGCGCCGACAACGACCCGGCTGCCGCGCGCGACGGCGACTACACGTTCAAGATGCCGCAGAAGATCCCCTCGTATCTGATGGCGATCGCCGCGGGCGACCTGGTGTTCAAGCCGATCTCCGCGCGCAGCGGCGTGTGGGCCGAGCCGGCGATGGTCGACAAGGCCACCAAGGAATTCGAAGACACCGAGAAGATGATCGTCGCCACCGAGCAGCTGTACGGCCCCTATCGCTGGGACCGCTACGACATGCTGGTGCTGCCGCCGTCGTTCCCGTACGGCGGCATGGAGAACCCGCGCCTGAGCTTCATCACGCCCACGGTGATCGTCGGCGACAAGACGCTGGTCTCGCTGATCGCGCATGAGCTGGCGCACAGCTGGTCGGGCAACCTGGTGACGTTCTCCAGCGCCAAGCACGGCTGGTTGAACGAGGGCTTCACCAGCTACGTGGAAAACCGCATCGTCGAGGCGCTGTACGGCAAGGAGCAGGCGAGCATGGAGTACGCGATCGCCCGCAACAGCCTGAAGAAGGAGATCGGCAGCATGCCGGAGGCGACCCAGTCGCTGGCGGTCAAGCCGGGCACGCAGCTGGACGCCGACGATGCGTTGAGCGCGGTGTCGTACGACAAGGGCGCGTGGTTCCTGCAGTTCCTGGAAGAGCGCTTCGGCCGGCAGGAGTTCGACGCCTTCCTGCGCGGTTACTTCGACCACTTCGCCTTCCAGAGCATCACCACCGAACAGTTCCTCGACTACGCCAGGAAGCACCTGTTCGACAAGCATCCCAACCTGGTCAGCGACGCCGAGATCCAGGCCTGGGTCTACGGTGCGGGCATCCCGGCCAATGCGCCCCAGGTGCAGTCGCGCGGCTTCTCCAACACCGACACTGCGCGCATCGCCTGGCAGGGCAGCGGCCAGTTGCCGAACAAGCAGCTGACCGACGCGTGGGTCACGCAGCAGTGGGTGCATTTCCTCGAAGGCATGGGCGACACGCTGACCGTCGAGCAGCTGAAGCAGCTCGACGACGCCTACCGCTTCACCGGTACCGCCAACGGCGAGATCGCGATGCGCTGGTATCCGCTGACCATCCGCAGCGGTTACGTGGACGCGCGCCCGGCGATCGCCACGTTCATCGAGCGCGTCGGCCGCCGCAAGCTGATCATGCCGATCTACGAGGAACTGGTGAAGACGCCGGAAGGCCTGGCGCTGGCGAAGGAGAGCTTCGAGCGCGCCAAGCCGGGCTACCACCCGATCACCACCGGCTCGGTCGAAGCCGTGCTGGCGAAGGCGCCGACGGCGCCGTAAGGCATGGCCGTTCGCCTGACCCGCACACGGACGGTCGCCCTGCTGGCGGCCGTTCTTGTTTGCGCGGGCGTGGCGGTGGGGATCTGGCGCGATCCGATGGCGCCGCTGCGCAACGGGTTGGCGCTGCAGGGCTGGTGGATCGGCCTGTCGGAACGGCACGTCGTGGTGGGTGACCATCGCTGGGTCTACGACGAAAGCGAGTCGGCTGATCCCGCTGCACCGACCGTGGTGATGGTGCACGGCTTCACCGGCGGCAAGGAAAACTGGTATCCGCTGGCCGAACGGTTGCGCGGCCGCTACCGGCTGGTGATCCCCGACCTGCCGGGCTGGGGTGAAAGCCAGCGCATCGCCGGCGCCGATTACGGTTTCAGGGCGCAGGCGGCAAGGCTGGCGGCGTTCCTGCGCGCGATCCGGCGCGACGGCAATGCCGTGGTGGTGCTCGGCCATTCGATGGGCGGCGGCATCGTCGCGCTCACGGCGGCGGAGCATCCGGACCTGGTCGCGCGCGTGGGCTTGATCGATGCGGCGGGCGTGCGGTTCGCCGACAACGCCTTCGGCCTGGAAGTGCTGGCCGGCCGCAATCCGTTCGGCGTGCACGACGCCGCATCGCTGCAGCGTTATCTCGACATCGTCTTCCACGACCGCGCCGCGCAGCCCGCGATTCCCTGGCCGGCGTCGAAAGCGGTGATCGACTGGCGCATCGCGCAGGCGCCGTTCGAGCAGCAGGTGCTGGACCGCATCGGCCGCAGCGAGGAGCGCTTCCTGCCCGGCGAGCGGGCCGCGGCGATCCGCCAGCCGGCGCTGCTGCTGTGGTGCCGGCAGGACCGCGTGATCGATCCCAGTGCGATGGCGCTTTATGCGCAGAAGATGCCGCAGGCGCTGCAGGTTTCACTGGACGGTTGCGGCCACATGTCCATCATGGAAAAACCCGACGACGTGGCGGCGGCGGTCGCCCTGTTGATCCAGCAAGGAAAACCCCGATGACGATGAAGAACACAACGCATTCCTTCGGACTGGCACTGGCGTGCGCGCTGGCCGTGTCCGCCTGCGGCGACCGCGAGGCCGAACGCGCCGCCGCCGCCGCGGCGCAGGCCGCCGCCATCGAGCAGCAGGCCGATGAGCTAGCGAAGAAGTACGACAGCGCGGTGGCCTCCAACGACTGGGACATGGCGCGCATCCACGGCATCGCCCTGGTCGACCAGTACCCGCAGAGCACGGCCGCGACGCGCATCGGTCCGTCGCTGGACGAGGTGAAAGGCAAGGCTGAGGGCGCACGCGAGCAGCGGCGGATGGAAGCGCTGTGGGCCTATGCGCAGGTGCCGGCGGACGGCGGTACGCAACGCTCGGCGATGATCTACAGCAAGGAACCGGTGGACGTGGACGGCAGCGGCGCCAAGCCGGTGCAGCTGGTGTTCCGAGACCATCCAAAGTGGAAGCGCAGCAGTTATCTGGTGCTGCAGGCCAGCGACTTCGCCAAGGCCTGCTACCGCCGTTGCCAGGTGACCCTGGTGGCCGACGGCGCCGCGCCGAAGCGCATGTCGGCCAACCGCCCGGATACCGATGAAGCCACCGCGATGTTCATCGACGACGAAAAAGCCCTGTGGCGGCTGGTCCGCAAGACGAAGGTGCTGGAAGTCGAGTTCCTGGTGAAGGACGGCAGCCCGCGCACGGCCGTGTTCGAGACCGGTGGGCTGGACGGCAGCCAGATGCCCGGATGGGACTGACGCCCGGATCGGTCGCCACTGCGCTGCCGGCGCTGCCGGCGCTGGCGGACCTGCGGCACTGGGTGTTCGACCTGGACGGCACGCTGACGGTGCCGGTGCACGACTTCGCACTGATCCGGCGCGCGCTGGACATCCCGGCGGACGCCGACATCCTGGGCCATCTTGCCGCGTTGCCGGTGCACGAGGCGCGACAGAAGCACGACTGGCTGATGCGGCACGAACGGACCCTGGCCGAAGCCGCCACGCCGGCCGTGGGCGCGGTGGCGCTGGTGCGCGCACTGCAGGGTCGGGGATTCCGGCTGGGCATCCTCACCCGCAATGCACGCGTGCTGGCCTCGGTGGCGTTGGCGGCCATCGGCCTGGATGGCGTGTTCGACCACGCCGACATCATCGGACGCGACGAGGCGGCGCCCAAGCCGGCACCGGACGGTCTGCACTACTTCGCGGGTCGCTGGAACGTGTCGCCGGCGCAGATGGTGATGGTCGGCGACTACCGTTTCGATATCGAATGCGGCCACGCCGCCGGCACGCACACCCTGCTGGTCAATGGCCACGATGATGCGTGGTCCGCACAGGCCACATGGTGCCTGGCGGATTGCGCAGCGGTCCTGGCCGAACTCGACGCCACGTCTGCGCCGCGCAGTCGACGCGAACGCGTGGAGTGAGGCGTGCGGCTGGCACCGGGCAACCCGATGCACGGCGGGCGTGCATCGGGTGCCCGCTAAGCGACCACCCGGTTCCGCCCCATCGCCTTGGCGCGATAGAGCGCCACATCCGCCTGGCTGAGCAGCTTCTCCAGCGCATCCGCGTGCATCGATGCGGGTGACGTCGCCACGCCCACGCTGACGGTGATGTCGAGCGTGCGGCCATCGTCGAGCGTGATCGGCTCGCTGGCCAGGTGGCGCAGCCGCTCGGCGACGCGCAGCGCTGCGTCGGCGTCCAGTCCGGGCAACAGCACCGCGAACTCCTCGCCGCCGAACCGCCCGAACAGTCCGTCCTCGCGCAGGTGCTCGCGCATGCGGGTGGCGAACGTCACCAGCACGGCGTCGCCGGCGGCATGGCCGTGGCGGTCGTTGACCGACTTGAAGTGGTCGATGTCGAGCATCATCGCGACCACCGTGCCGCCCGTGCGCTGCGCATGTTCGGCCAGTTCGCGACCGCGGCGCAGGAAGGCGCTGCGGTTCAGCGTGCCGGTCAGGGCGTCGTGGTCGGCGGCGTGGTTGAGCGTGGCCAGCAGCCGGTTGCGCGCCGCATTGACGCTGGCCACGGTCAGCGGCGCCACCGCCAGCAGCGCCATGCCCATGCGCAGCGAGATCACCGGCAGCGGGCCGTTGGCCTGCAGCTGCAGGTCGATCACGCCGGTGGCGATCGCCATCAATGTCCACACGCACAGCAGCAGGGTGACCAGCGCCGTGGTGAACAGGCGGTAGGCCAGCGCGCACCACAGCAGCGCGGGAACCGGGAAGGCGATGGCGCCCGGTCCGCCGATCGCCACGCCCAGCAGGATCGTCAGCAGCAGCGCCAGCAGCGGCATCACCGTCAGCGGGCGTCGCCGCAGCCGCACCAGGCGCTCGCGCAGCGCATGCCCCAGCGTGGCCGGCGCCGGTGCCAGCAACACCACCGGCAGGATGGCGACGTAGCAGACCAGCTCGGCCGAGAACCAGAAGCCGCTGGTGGCCAGGAAGCCGAGCTTCATCGACGAAGTCAGGCTGCCCGCCAGTCCGGCCGCCAGCGCGGCGGCGGCGGACACCGCCAGCACCGACAGCATCGACAGCGGATGCTGCAGCTGCCGGTCCTCGTGGCGGACGCGGCGGAACACCAGGAAGCCCGCCGCCACGCCGGCCAGGTTGGCGGTGGTCAGGCGCAGCGTGGTGAGCAGCGAGCTTCCGGTCAGCAGGTCGGCCGCGACATAACCCAGCGCGGCGGCGGCCCAGCCGGCCGGCGAGGCGAGGGCGGGGCGCCGGGCGAACAGGCCCAGCAGCAGCGCATTGGTGGGCCAGAACGCGGCCAACTGGTGCTCGGGCCGGGTCAGGATGCCCAGTCCGCTGGCAGCGAAGACGACGGCCACGACCAGCAGGGCCTGCAAGGCGAGCTGGCGGAACGTGACAACGGCGGAGGCAGGGACCGGGATGTCCTGCGAAGAAGGGTGCCGATGCTGCGCGACCATGCTGCTCCTGCCCATTGCCGACTGCGCGGGACAGCGCCCTCAGATCGCTCCCCTTGACTTCACCTTATGTCACAAAGAGGCGCGCGTGGCGATCACCGCGTGGCGGCCGGAACAGGCCCACCCCGGCCATGTCGAGTCACATTTGCGCCGCCTCGCCGCAGGTGGCGTGAGCGAGGCGCATGTCGCCGTCGCCGCGCGCGCCGAACAGAAGCAGGGGCGCACCTGGTGCACGCGCGCCGTCGCCACGGCAGCCGCCCCTCCGCCCGGCAGGCTTACTCGCTTAAAGCGCGTAACCGAACTGCTGCTTGAACTGTTCGTTGAACTCGTCGAAATCGAAGCGCTGGTTCTGCGTCCCCGGATGCTCGACCTTCAGCGCGCCCATCAGGTTGCCCATGCGGCCGATGGTCAGCCAGTCGTAGCCCTTCTCGATGCCGTAGATCAGGCCGGCGCGGAAGGCGTCGCCGCAGCCGGTGGGATCGGTCACGCGGCGCTCGTGCGCCGGCGGGATGTCGTAGGTCTTGTCGGGCGTGTGGATCTGCGAGCCGTGCGGGCCGCGCGTGGTGATGTAGGCCTTCACCCGCTTGACGATGTCGGCCTCGCTCCAGCCGGTGCGCTCCTGCAGCAGGTTGGACTCGTAGTCGTTGACGGTCACGTAGTCGGTCAGTTCGATGAAGTGGCGCAGTTCCTCGCCGTTGAACAGCGGCATGGCCTGGCCGGGATCGAAGATGAAGGGGATGCCGGCCGCGGCGAACTCGGCCGCGTTCTGGATCATGCCCTCGCGCCCGTCCGGGCTGACGATGCCGAAGCTCACGCCCGGCACGTCCTTCACGTGGTTCTCGTAGCTGCGCATCATCGCGCCCGGATGGAACGCGGTGATCTGGTTGTTGTCGTGGTCGGTGGTGATGAAGGCCTGCGGGGTGAACAGTTCGTCGATCACCTTGACCTGCGACAGGTTGATGCCCTGCTCGACGAAATGCTCGCGGTACGGGCCGAAGTCCTGGCCCACCGTCGCCATCGGGATCGGATCGCCGCCCAGCAGCTTGAGGTTGTAGGCGATGTTGCCGGCGCAGCCGCCGAACTCGCGGCGCATGCGCGGCACCAGGAACGACACGTTCAGGATGTGCACCTTGTCCGGCAGGATGTGGTTCTTGAACTGGTCCGGGAACACCATGATGGTGTCGTAGGCAAGGGAACCACAGATCAGTGCGGACATCGGCAGGCTCGGCTGGAAGCGGGTGCGGCCGTCCCGGGCCGCAGGAAAAGCGGGACGTGCGCCCCATTCCCGGCGCGCCGGTGCGAAGGTTACCGGCTGGGACCGGTGCCGACCAGCCTTGGTCCGGCGATGCCGGCGGCGGGAGCGCCCGGGGCACGCATGCGGGCGCATGCCGCGAACCGCGGTTTTCCCCGGGGATTCACGAGATTTTTCCTTGCCCGCACCATGCCGGATTGTTAGGCTAGCTGACTTCGTTTTTTGCCCAAAAAATCGCCACGTCAAGGCGATCCGCCCCCAGCAGGAACCCGTCCCCCGATGTTCAAGAAGCTCCGCGGCATGTTCTCCAACGACCTGTCCATCGACCTGGGCACGGCCAACACCCTGATCTACGTGCGCGGACAGGGCATCGTGCTGAACGAGCCTTCGGTCGTGGCGGTGCGCCAGGACCGTGCCATCGGCGGCTCGCGCTCGGTCGCGGCGGTCGGCGCGGAGGCCAAGCAGATGCTGGGCCGCACGCCGGGCCACATCACCACCATCCGCCCGATGAAGGACGGCGTGATCGCCGACTTCACCTACACCGAGGCGATGCTGAAGTACTTCATCAAGAAGGTGCACAAGTCGCGCTTCCTGCGCCCCAGCCCGCGCGTGCTGGTGTGCGTGCCGGCCGGCAGCACCCAGGTGGAGCGCCGCGCCATCAAGGAATCGGCCGAAGAGGCCGGCGCCCGCGACGTCTACCTGATCGAAGAGCCGATGGCCGCGGCGATCGGCGCCGGCATGCCGGTGACCGAGGCGCGCGGTTCCATGGTCATCGACATCGGCGGCGGCACCACCGAGGTGGCGGTGATCTCGCTGAACGGCATCGTCTACTCGCAGTCGGTCCGCATCGGCGGCGACCGCTTCGACGAGTTCATCACCAACTACGTGCGCCGCAACCACGGCATGCTGATCGGCGAGGCCACCGCCGAGCGCATCAAGCTGGAGATCGGCTGCGCCTATCCGCAGGCTGAGGTGCAGGAGATGGAGATCTCCGGCCGCAACCTGGCCGAGGGCGTGCCGAAGATGATCAAGATCAACTCCAACGAGGTGCTGGAAGCCCTGCACGAGCCGCTGTCCGGCATCGTCAGCGCGGTCAAGCTGGCACTGGAGCAGACCCCGCCGGAACTGTGCGCCGACGTCGCCGAGCGCGGCATCGTCCTGACCGGCGGCGGCGCCCTGCTGCGCGACCTGGACCGCCTGATCAGCGAGGAAACCGGCCTGCACGTGCAGGTCGCCGACGACCCGCTGACCTGCGTGGCCCGCGGTGGCGGCCGCGCGCTGGAACTGGTCGACATGCACGGCAACGAGTTTTTCGCGCCGGAATGATGAAGCTGGAACGAGCGGAGAGGAGTGAGAAGTGAGTGGAAGAGACTCGCCTGCCGCCGTTCGCTTCGTCCATCTCACTCCTCGCTTCTCACTCCTCCCCACTCGTCCCTAGCCCGTGCCCTCCTACGCCGGCCCGCCCGTCGCCTCCCGTCCCGGTGAAGTCGCCAGCACGTTGCGGCTGCTGGGCTATCTGGCGCTGACCATCGCCCTGGTGGTCATGGACCATCGCGGCGGCTGGCTGTCGCAGCTGCGCTCGCAGGTCAACGTGGTCGCGCAGCCGCTGTGGTGGGTCGCGGGCCTGCCGGGGCGCGTGACCACCCGGGTGCAGGACGATGCCGCCACCCGCACCGGCCTGATCGAAGAGAACGGGCGCCTGCGCAACGACCTGCTGGTGGCCAATGCCCGGCTGGCCCGGCTGCGGACCGCCGCCACCGACAACGCGCAGCTGCGCGCCCTGCTGGGCGTGAAGACCTCGCGCGGGCTGGACGTGCAGCTGGCCCCGATCCTCGACATCGACCTGGCACCGGGCCGCCAGCGGCTGGTGCTGGACGCGGGCAGCCGCGCCGGGGCGATGGTGGGCCAATCGGTCATCGACGCCGGCGGACTGATGGGCCAGATCATCGACACCACGCCGGCCCATGCCACCGTGCTGCTGCTCACCGACCCGGACCATGCGGTACCGGTCGTGGTCGCGCGCAACGGCGTGCGCCTGATCGTCTACGGCCGCGGCCGCAGCGACCTGCTGGAGCTGGCCGACGTGCCGCTCAACAGCGGTATCGAGGTCGGCGACGTGCTGGTGACGTCGGGCCTGGGGGGGCGCTTCCCGGCCGGGTTCCCGGTCGGCACGATTTCCGCCCTGCGTCCGGACGACAGCCACGCCTTCCTGGTGGGCGACGTCACCCCGGCCGCGCGCCTGGACCGCGGTCGCCATGTTCTGCTGCTGAAGTCCGCGCCGCCGCAGCCGTTGCCGGCACCGGATCCGTCGCGGTTCTTGCCGGAGGCGGCGTCGCCCGTCGAAGGCGCGACCCGTCCGGAAGACGTGCCGCCTTCCGCTGCGCCCGCGACGCTGAGCCCCTCTCCCGCCGGGAGAGGGGTTGGGGTGAGGGCCAACGAAGGCAGCGCCGGTGCGGCCGTGCAGAATGCACCCGCGCCCGCGACTACTTCCTCCCAAGCCGCGCGCCCTGCGAACGTCCCAACCCTCTCCCCAACCCC
Organism: Pseudoxanthomonas sp. LH2527; assembly: GCF_022539275.1. Classification (NCBI taxonomy): domain Bacteria; kingdom Pseudomonadati; phylum Pseudomonadota; class Gammaproteobacteria; order Lysobacterales; family Lysobacteraceae; genus Pseudoxanthomonas; species Pseudoxanthomonas sp. LH2527. The sequence continues at coordinate 26,758 of NZ_JAKZBW010000009.1, forward strand.
TCTCCCGGCGGGAGAGGGGCTCAACGGCCGCGCGCCCGCAACCGGCGAGGGACTCAACCGCGGCACTCCGCCTTCGCCCCGCCCGACATCGCAGGAGCCGCAGCGATGAGCCGCGCCCGCACCGGCTGGCTGCTGCCGTTGAGCATCATCGTGGCCCTGCTGCTGGGCCTGCTGCCGTTGCCCGACGTGCTGCAGCCGCTGCGCCCCTACTGGCTGGCGCTGATCGTCGCGTACTGGGTGATCGAGGCGCCGGACAGCGCCGGTCTCGGTTTCGCCGTCATCGTCGGCCTGGTCGCCGACCTGATGTTCGGCACGCTGCTGGGCGAACAGGCGCTGCGCCTGCTGATCATGGCCTTCATCCTGCAGCGCTTCCGCGCGCGGCTGCGTTTCTTCCCGATGTCGCAGCAGGCGCTGGCGATCGGCGGCCTGCTGCTCAACGACCGCATCGTCACCACCGTCGTGCACCTGACGCTGGGCGAACCGACGCTGCCCTGGCAGTACTGGTGGGCGCCGCTGCTGGGCATGCTGTTCTGGCCGCCGCTGTTCGTGTTGATGGACGCCCTGCGGCTGGGTCGCCGCAGGCGGGGCTGAGCGATGATCGGGGCCCGCCGGCGCGGCAAGAACCCGCATGCCGAAGCCGACCAGTTCCGCCGCCGCGCGGTCACCGGCTTCGTGGTGGTGGCGCTGTGCCTGCTGGGCCTGGGTGCCTGGTACTTCAAGCTGCAGGTGATCGAGCACGCCGACTACGCCACGCGTTCGGAGGCGAACCGCATCCGGCCGCGGCCGGTGGTGCCCGGGCGCGGCACCATCTACGACCGCAACGGCCTGCTGCTGGCGGAGAACGTGCCCGCGTTCCGGCTGGACGTGACGCCGGACAAGGTCAAGGAGCCGGCCAAGCTGATCGCCGACCTGGCGAAGATCATCGCGCTCTCGCCCGAGGACATCGAACGCTTCGAGGCCACGCGCAAGGCCACGCGCGGGTTCCGCCCGATCACGCTGAAGCTGCGCGTGGGCGAGGAGGAGATGGCGCGCTTCGCGGTGGACCGCTGGCGCTATCCCGGCGTGGAACTGGTGCCGTACCTGACCCGGCGCTATCCCTACGGCGAGCTGTTCGCGCATGTGGTGGGCTACGTCGGCCGCGTGGACGAGAAGGACCTGGAAACACTGGGCGAGATCAACTCGGCGCTGACCCATATCGGCAAGACCGGCCTGGAGCGCTATTACGACGAGCAGCTGCGCGGAAAGATCGGCTACGAGAAGGTCGAGACCAACGTGGAAGGCCGCGCGCTGCGCGTGGTCGGGCGTGTGCCGGCGCAGGCGGGCACCGACCTGCGCCTGAGCGTGGACGCGAAGCTGCAGCAGGCCATCGTCGATTCGTTCGGTGAACTGGAAGGGGCGGCCATCGCCGTCGATCCGCGCACTGGCGAGATCCTGGCGATGGTCAGCCTGCCGAGCTACGACCCCAACCTGTTCGTCAACGGCATCTCCAGCACGGATTTCAAACGGCTCAACGACAATCCCTCGCGTCCGCAGTTCAACCGCCTGGTGCTGGGCGGCGTGGCACCGGGGTCGACGCTCAAGCCGTTGATCGCCCTGGCCGGCCTGGACAGCGGCAAGCGCAAGCCGGAGGACACGGTGGTCTCCACCGGCATGTTCTACCTGCCCGGCACCAGCCGCGGCTGGGGCGATGCCAGCCGCCGCGGCCATGGCGTCACCGACCTGCGCAAGTCGATCTCGCAGTCGGTCAACACCTATTACTACCGGCTGGCGCTGGACCTGGGTATCGCGCAGTTCGACGACTACATGGAGCACTACGGCTTCGGCCAGCCCACCGGCATCGACCTGCGCGGCGAGATCGGCGGCATCCTGCCCTCGCCGCAGGCCAAGCTGAAGGCGCGCAAGGAGCGGTGGTATCCCGGCGACACGGTCAACGTCGCCATCGGCCAGGGCGACTGGAAAGTCACGCCGCTGCAACTGGTGCGCGCCACCGCCGGCATCGCCGACGGGCAGATGCGGCGGCCGCATCTGGTGCGCGAGACGCGCGTCGGCTTCGACCGGCCGTGGGAGCCCACGCCGCAGCCCGCGCCCATCGCGATCAGTCCGAACCCGGCGAACGTGGAGGTGGTGCGGCTCGGCATGCAGGACACCATGCAGTCCGGCGGCACCGGCTGGCGCGTCGCGCAGGGAGCCTCCTACCTGATGGCCGGCAAGACCGGCACCGCGCAGGTGATCAGCCGCCGCGGCACGGCCGCCGTGGATCCGCGCAGCCTGCCGATGCACCTGCGCCATCGCTCGCTGTTCGTCGGCTTCGCCCCGGCCGACAACCCGACCATCGCCATCGCCATCGCGGTGGAAGGCGGCGGTTACGGCGGCAGCACCGCAGGCCCGATGGCGCGCAAGATCTTCGATGCGTATCTGCTGGGGAAGATGCCGGAGAAGGAGGGCGAGGAGGCGGCGCCCGCCGACGTGCCGCCCGCGGCACCGGCATCCGCACCCGCGTCGCCCGCAGCGGCGCCTTCCCCGCCGGCGAATCCGGGCGCCTCTCCCTCCGGGGGAGCGCCCGTTCAAAGCTCCTCTCCGTCCGGACGAGCGCCTGCTCAAAGCCCCTCTCCCTCCGGTAGGGCGCCCGCTCAAAGCCCCTCTCCCGCCGGGAGAGGGGTTGGGGTGAGGGTTGGCGAAGCGGGAATGGGCGGAGGTGTTCATGGCGTGGCCGCGCTCGCGCCTTTGCGCTCGAACATGCCGACCATCGCGCCTGTCCCTACCCTCACCCCAACCCCTCTCCCGCAGGGAGAGGGGCTTGAAGCCGCCTCTGCGTCGAGGGCTTCGGCATGACCGACCTCCTGCGCTGGGGCTTCGACCTGCTGCGGCATCTGCTGCGCACGCTGGACTGGTGGCTGCTGGGCGCACTGCTGGCGCTGATGGCGATCGGTCTGGCGGTGCTGTACAGCGCCGGCGGCGACGCCCTGGGTGAGCGGCTGGTGCTGGCGCAGGGCGTGCGTTTCGGCGTGGGCCTGGTGGCGATGTGGGCGCTCTCGCGGGTGACGCCCGTGCGGTTGCGCGCGTGGACGCCGGGGGTGTTCGCGGTGGCGTTGCTGCCGCTGGTGCTGGTGCTGTTCATCGGTACCGGCAAGCACGGCGCGCACTGGATCGACCTGAAGTTCTTCTACCTGCAGCCGTCGGAACTGCTGAAGATCGCGTTGCCGATGATGCTGGCGTGGTACCTGCACCGCGAGCCGCTGCCGCCGGGCTGGCGCACCACGATCGTCTCGGCGCTGCTGATCGGCCTGCCGACCGGGCTGATCCTGCTGCAGCCGGATTTCGGCACGGCGATGCTGGTCGCGGCGAGCGGCGTGTTCGGCCTGTACCTGGCCGGGCTGTCGTGGTGGTGGTTCATCACCGCCGGCGTGCTCGGCGGCACCGCGGTGGGGCTGGTGATGTTCGCGCCGATCTCGTGGTTCTCGTTCCTGCGCGAATACCAGCAGAACCGCATCCTGACGTTCCGCGACCCCGAGAACGATCCGCTCGGCGCGGGCTGGAACATCCTGCAGTCGAAGATCGCCATCGGCGGCGGCGGCTGGACCGGCAAGGGCTGGGGCGAGGGCTCGCAGTCGCACCTGGACTACCTGCCCGAACACACCACCGACTTCATCTTCTCGGTGCTGTCGGAAGAGTTCGGCTGGATGGGCGTGATGATCGCGCTGATGCTGTACCTGTTCGTCGTCGGCCGCTGCCTGTGGATCGCGATGGACGCGCGCGACACGTATTCACGGCTGCTCGCGGGCACGCTGGGCATGGCGCTGTTCGTCTACGTCATCGTCAACGGCGGCATGGTGTCCGGCCTGCTGCCGGTCGTCGGCGTGCCGATGCCGTTGCTGAGTTACGGCGGCACGTCCGCGGTGTCGCTGCTCGCGGGCCTGGGCCTGGTGATGGCCGTGCGTGCGCATCGGCCTGTGCATGGGTATTGAGGAGTGAGGGGAGAGGAGTGAGGAGTGAGGAGTGAGGAGTGAGGAGTGAGGAGTGAGTAGAAGCGGGCCTTGCTGTTCCTCACTCCTCACTCCTCTCCACTCACTCCTGCCCCCCACGTTCACGATTTCCCGCACCCTGCGTGCTACCCTCGCGCCGATGATGCGACACGCACTTTCCTGTCTGCTGGTACTGGGCCTGGCGTCCTGTGCCACCCCGCAACCGCCGCCGCCCGCTGCGTCGGCGACGCCTCCCGCTCCTGCTGCCGCGACGCCCGCCGAAACTTCGGTCGAGCGCGTGGCCGAGGTGCCGCCGGAAGCGTTGAAACCGGTCGATTTCCCCACCGCGCGTGCGCAGTTCGTGCAGGACACGGCGGCGAAGTACGGTATCGCCCCGGCCGAGATCGAAGCCACGCTCGCGAAAGCGCAGTTCCTCGACAGCGTGGTCGCGGCCATGTCGCGGCCCGCCGAACGGGTGAAGCCGTGGAGCGAGTACCGCGTCGGTTTCCTCACGCAGGCGCGCATCGACGGCGGCCGCAAGTTCATCGCCCAACATCGCGACGAACTGACCCGCGTCGAGCAGCAGTACGGCGTGCCCGCCGAGGTGATCGTCTCGATCATCGGCGTGGAAACCAACTATGGCGGCTTCACCGGTCGCCACAAGGTGCTGGATGCGCTGTACACGCTGGCGTTCCGCTATCCGCGTACCGGCAATCCCGAGCGTGCCGCCTACGAGCACCGCCGCGAGCAGTTCTTCCGCGACGAACTGGCGCAGCTGTTCGCGCTGGGCCGCGAAGAGAAGCTCGACATCGCCTCGCTGACCGGCAGCTATGCCGGCGCGATGGGGCTGGGCCAGTTCATGCCATCCAGCTACCGCGAGTTCGCGGTGGACGGGAACGGCGACGGTCGTCGCGACCTGTTCACCACGTATCCGGACATCTTCGCCTCGATCGCCAACTACTTCCGCAAGAAGGGCGGCGAGCGCGGTGGCTGGGTGCCGGGCGGCGCGGTGGTCGCGCGTGCGCAGCTGCAGGACGGCTTCGCCGAGTTCAATCCGGAAACCTGGACGCCGGACTACACGCTGGCGCAGCTGGCCGAGAAGGGCTACCGCCCGATCGATCCGGTCGCCCCCGACGCCACCGCCACGCTGGTGCAGCTGGACGGCGCCGACGGCAAGCAGTACTGGTTGGGCTTCCAGAACTACTACGCCATCACCCGTTACAACAATTCCAAGATGTACGCGATGGCGGTGCACCAGTTGTCGCAGGCCATCGCCGGCCGCGAGATCCCGCCGGCATGAAGTGGCTGGCCCTGCCGCTGATGGCGGTGGCGTTGGCCGCGTGCAGCACGGCGCCGAAGAAGTCGCCCTCGGCATCCCCGTTGCCGGGAACCGCGACCCGGCCCTCGCCGGCGACGCCGTCGCCGGGCATCGCCGGCAAGGATTGCTCGCGTTACGCACCCGCGCAGGAAGACCTGTCCACGCGCGGCAACTACACCTCCGGCGGGCTCTACAAGCCGGGCGTCTCCGACACCACGCCGGACCATGTGCCCGACCTGGACTGCATCCGCGAGCCGGTCGTCACCGCCGAAGCGCGTTCGCGCGTGGGCAACAAGTCGCCCTATTCGGTGCTGGGCAAGCAGTACCGCGTGCTCGACCGCGTCGACGGTTATGTCGAACAGGGCACGGCGTCGTACTACGGCAACAAGTTCCATGGCCGTCGCACCTCCAACCAGGAGGTCTACGACATGTACGCCTACAGCGCCGCGCACAAGTCGCTGCCGCTGCCCAGCTTCGCGCGGGTCACCAACCTGGACAACGGCAAGTCGGTGGTGGTGCGGGTGAACGACCGCGGGCCGTTCCACGAAGGCCGCGTGATCGACCTCAGCTATGCCGCGGCGGTTCGCCTGGGCATCACCCAGCGCGGCACCGGGCGGGTCGAAGTGCGTGCGTTGACCCCGGACGGCAACACGTTGGCCGCCGCGCCCGCGCCTTCGTCGTCGGCGATGGACCAGCTGGTCGGGCAGTTGCCGAAGGACGCGGCGCGTTACCACGCGTCCGCCAAGCCGGGCGATGTGCCCAGCGCGGCCGGCTTCGATGCGTGGATGAAGGCCAATGGCGTGCGCGTGGCATCCGGCAAGCCCGGCACGCCGGTAGCGTCCCCCGCTGCCGCCGTCACGAGCACCGCGTCGCCTGCCGCTGCAGTAACGGCGTCGCCCGTGCCGGCCACCACGCCGCTCCCGGCCGCCCTGCAGCTGCAGGTCGCCAGCTTCTCCAGCCGCGACAACGCCGACCGTGCGCTGGCGCGGTTGACCGCCGCCGGCATTGCCGATGCGCGGCTCAGCGACGTGCCCGGCGCCGACCGCCCGCTGTGGCGTCTGCGCGTGGGCGCGGCGGACACCGCCTCGGCGGAGGCGCTGGCGGGCAGGATCGCGAGCCTGGGCTTCGGGCGCCCGCAGATCGTCCGCGAGTAGATCGGGCCGCCCGCCGGTTTTTACGTCTTTCCAACCCACGCCGCGGCGGGTCTCCCTACAATGTTCGTCTTGAACCGACAGGCCCACGGCCTTGCCAGGAGTTTTCCGCCGATGAAGTTCCGTTTCGCCCTCGCCGCGCTCGCGACCACCGCCATGGGCCTGGCCATCGCCCAGACCCCCGCGCCGACACCGGCGCCCGCTGCACCGGCCGCTGCGGCCGTCGAGATCCCGCCGCCGCCCACGCCCACCGCCACCGCCTGGGTGCTGATGGACTACATCACCGGCCAGGTGCTGGCCGGCGAGAACTACAACGAGCGCGTCGAACCGGCCAGCATCACCAAGGTCATGACCTCGTATGCGCTGGCGGCCGAGCAGAAGAACGGCAAGATCAAGCCGACCGACCAGGTGATGATGAGCGAGCGCGCCTGGCGCGAAGGCGGCGCCGGCACCGACGGCAGCTACAGCGGTTTCGCGGTCAACAAGACTGCCCCGCTGCTGGACATGGAAACCGGCATGGCCGTGCAGTCGGGCAACGACGCCGCCATCGCGCTGGCCGAGCACGCCGCCGGCAGCCAGGAAGCCTTCGCCGCGCTGATGAACAACTACGCCGCGCAGATCGGCATGAAGGGCTCGCACTTCGTCAACGCGCATGGCCTGTCGGCGCCGGAGCACTATTCCACGGCCTACGACCTGGCGCTGCTGGGTCGGGCCTTCATCCGCGAGTATCCAGAGCAGTACGCCTTCAACAAGATCAAGGAATTCACGGTCGGCACCATCACCCAGCCGAACCGCAACCTGCTGCTGTGGCGCGATCCCAGCGTGGACGGCATCAAGACCGGCCATCACTCCGGTGCGGGCTACTGCCTGATGAGCTCGGCCAAGCGCGGCGACCAGCGCCTGATCGCGGTGGTGATGGGGTCGACCTCCGAGAAGCAGCGCGCCGACGACAGCCTGGCGCTGTTGAACTGGGGCTTCCGCTTCTACGAAACGCACCGCCTGTACGAGCCGGGCAAGGCCATCGCCACCCAGCGCGTGTGGAAGGGCAAGGCCAAGGAAGTACAGCTGGGCGTCGCGCAGCCGATGCTGGTCAGCGTGCCGCGTGGCCGCTACGAGCAGCTGAAGCCGACGATGGACGTGCCGAAGACGCTGGTGGCGCCGATCACCGCCGGCCAGGCCATCGGCACGGTCAAGGTCACGCTGGACGGCAAAGTCGTCGCCGAGTCGCCGCTGGTGGCGATCACGCCGATCGAAGAGGCCGGCTTCTTCAAGCGTTTGTGGGATGCGTTCTGGATGTGGTGGGAGTCGGAGTGATCCGTCGCAGCCTCCGCTGAGAGAAAAGGCCGGCGCATGCCGGCCTTTTTCATCTCCGCCGCGGCTTACAGGCCGGCGGCGATCAGGGCGATGGCGGCGATCGCCAGCGGAATCGCCAGCAGGTTGATGCGGCTCAGCCGTTCGCGGAACAGCAGCATGCCGGCCAGCGTGCCCAGCACCACCACGCCGATGTTCATGGTGGAGAACACCACCGCCGGGTTGTCCGGCAGTGCGCGGTGCGCCTTCACGTAGAACAGGATGTTGCCGAAGTTCAGCGCGCCCAGCAGCAGGCCTGCGCCGAGGGCCGGCAGTGTCAGCACCGGGCCGCCGCGCGCGCGGCGTGCCAGCTGTACTCCCATCATCACCACGAACGCGGCGACGAAGGCGACCTGCAGCGACGCCGCGAACGGCGTGCCTGCCGCTGAGAGGTGCTTCAGCAGCACGTCCACGCTGGCGTAACCCACCAGGACCACCAGTGGCAGCGCCCAACCCGTCCAGCCGTCGCGGGCCTGCGTGGCGTCGGCGCGCGGCCGCAGCACCAGCAGCACGATCGCCAGCAGGCCCAGCGCCAGGCCGGCCAGGCGTTGCGCGTCGGCCTGTTCGCCGAACCACAGGAACGCCGCCAACAGCGACAGCACCAGCGACATCCGCTGGGCGATGTCGGTGCGCACGATGCCCGCCGACCGCACCGAGGCCGACAGCGCCAGGAAGATGCCGGGCAGCAGCACCGCCAGCAGGGCCAGGGCGGGCCAGGGCGCCTGCGGCTCGGTGAGCGACGCCAGCGGCGGGTCCAGCAGCGCGAAGCACAGCAGCGACGCGGCAAGGTAGTTCCAGGCGATGCCTTGGGCGGTGTCGATACCGCGCCGCTGCATGAGCTTGAGCAGCACCGACACCAGCACGCTGCAGACCACGCTGGAGAGCAGGTAGGGCACGGCGAACCTCGCGGAAAGGGCGGGCATTATCGCTGTATCGCCGCTCCCGCCCGCACCCGGTGGCCTTCGACTGTCACTCTTCGCGTTGAAGCGGTGCACGACCGCATTCTTCGCCTATCATCGGGGCCGGGCGTACCGGCACGCAACAGCAGGCCACGCCCGCATTGGAAGGTCCGCGGGGTGCGGGCACCATCATTCTCAAGGAGATGCACGAGTGAACAGGGGAACTGGCAAGAAGGTAACGATGACGGCATGCCTGCTGATGGCCGCCGCCGCAACGGCGCCCGCGTGGGCGCAGCGCCAGAGCGCGCAGGACCAGCGCAAGCAGCAGATGGCCGAGATCCCGACCTGCAGCAAGCCGCTGGGCTCGATCTCGGTGATCGAACCGGAGGACGGCGTGAACTGGTGGAGCGGCCAGCAGCTGCCGGCGCCGTCCAAGCTGATCAAGGTGTTCGTCAACAAGTCGCGCTGCTTCACCCTGGTCGACCGTGGCGTCGGCATGGGCGCGGCGATGGCCGAGCGCGACCTGGCCGCCAGCGGCGAGCTGCGCAACCGCTCCAACATCGGCAAGGGCCAGATCCGCGCCGCCGACTACGTGCTGGTGCCGGACCTGATCTCGCAGAACAGCAACGCCGGCGGCAACGCCATCAGCGGCCTGCTCGGTGGCCTGGTCGGCGGCAACCTGGGTCGTGTCGTGGGCGGGCTCGATTTCAAGAGGAAGACCGCCGACGTGGTGCTGACGGTCACCGACGTGCGCTCGTCCGAACAGGTCGCCATGTCCGAAGGCAGCGCCAAGAAGACCGACATCGGCTGGGGTGCGGGTGGTGGCCTGTTCACCGGCAGCCACTGGGGCGGCGGCGGTGCCAGCGGTTACGCCAACACCGAGATCGGCCAGGTCATCACGCTCGCCTACCTGCAGGCCTACACCAACCTGGTGAGCGAGCTGGGCGGCCTGTCCGGCAACGCGTCCGCCTCCAACGCCCAGCAGGCGGTGGAAATGACCAAGCCGGGCCGCCTGTTCGCCAATCCCAAGGGCACCGGCAAGGCCGTGCGCGACCTGGATCCGGGCATGATGCTGTACCCCACCGGCAACAAGGACGGCGTCATGTGGGAAGTCGAGGACGAACTCGGCAACAAGGGCTGGGTCTCGTCCAGCCTGGTGCAGCTGGCGCGCTGAGCGCCCGCGCTGCAGCAACGGAGGGCCGCGCAAGCGGCCCTTCGTCGTTCCGGGACCCTGCGGCTTGGCTTTCGCCGCCGCCATCCCAATAATCCGGGCATGGAAATCAAATCCGACAACCCCGAACACGGCTTCCAGTTCCCCGGCACCTTCGAGCTCAGCGCGATGGGCACGGCCGGCACCGGCCTGGAGACCGAACTGCCCCGCCTGCTGGAAGCCTCCGGCGTGCCGGTGGTGCATGAGGACATCACCTGGAAGCACTCGGCCAACGGCAAGTACGTGTCCGTGCGCATCCGCTTCCAGGCCAATGACCGGGCACAGTACGACGCCGCCCATGAAGCGTTGCGCGAGCATCCCGAAGTGAAGTGGACGCTGTGACAGCGACCTGCGTCGTCCGCGAGCTGGGGCGGCAGCCCTACGAACCGGTCTGGCGCGCCATGCAGCGCTTCACCGATGCGCGCACCGACGCCGCCGGCGACGAGCTGTGGCTGGTCGAACACGATCCGGTGTTCACCCTTGGCCAGGCCGGCAAGCCCGAGCATGTGCTGGCGGCGGGCGACATCCCGGTGATCCACGTCGATCGCGGTGGGCAGGTGACCTACCACGGTCCCGGCCAGATCGTCGCGTATCCGCTGTTCGACCTGAAGCGGCTGAAGGTCGGCGTGCGCGACTACGTCTGCAGGATCGAGCAGGCGATGATCGATACGCTGGCCGAATGGAACATCGAGGCCGTGCGCAAGGACGGCGCGCCCGGCGTGTACGTGGCCGGCGCCAAGATCGGCGCGCTCGGCATCCGCGTGCGCCGCGGCTGCACCTTCCATGGCCTGGCGTTCAACATCGCGATGGACCTGGAGCCGTTCCACCGCATCAATCCCTGCGGCTACCAGGGCCTGCAGGTGGTGTCGCTGGCCGACCTCGGCGGGCCCACCGGCATGGACCAGGTCAAGCCGGTGCTGCTGAAGCACATGGCGGAGCAGTTCGGCCTGTCGCTGCAGTACGAAGCCGCGTTGCCGGATCTTTCCGAAGCCGCGTAGCGCGGGCCGGTTGTGCAGGTGTGGGAGCGACGTCAGTCGCGATGGCGTTCCCGGGGACACCGCCGCGAGGGCGCATACGAGGTTCTCGTTGGCAGACGCACATCGTGCGTGGAGGTCTCGCGCGTGATGCCCGCGTCGCGACTGACGTCGCTCCCACATTGACGATGGTGGCGCGCGTGTCGCGTGGCCCATGCCACAATCGCTCGCCATGAACGATGCGACCCTGTCCCTCGACACCGCACGCGACGCCCTGATCGAACGCGGCCTGGCGCGGCTGCGCAGCGCGTCGGCTGATGCGGATATCCTGCTCGCCGACGCACGCTACGCCGATCGCGTGTCGCGCGTGATCGCTGCCAGCGACTTCGCCCTCGAAACGCTGCGCCGGCAACCCGACCTGCTGGTGGCCTTGCTGCACGACGACGGTGCTGCGCCGTGGCCGGCCCCCCCGCTGACGAGCGACAACGCCACGCAGTGGCCCGAACGGCTGCGCCGCTACCGTGCCGCCGAATCGACGCGCCTGGTGTGGCGCGATGTGCATGGCCTGGACACGGTCGATGACACCTTGGCCGGTACCACGCGCCTGGCGGAGGTCTGCCTGCAGACCGCGCTGGAAGCCCTGGAGGCCGAATTCGCACAGCGGCATGGCGTGGTCCGCGCCGCCGATGGCAGCGTGCAGCGGCTGGTGGTGTTCGGCCTGGGCAAGCTGGGCGGCGGCGAACTGAACTTCTCCTCGGACATCGACCTGGTCTATGCCTATCCGCAAGGCGGCGAGTCCGACGGCGCGCGACCGCTCGCGGCCGAGGATTACTTCATGCGGTTGGGCCAGCGGCTGGCGAAACTGCTGGACGAGCCGACGGTCGATGGCTTCTGCCATCGTGTCGACCTGCGCCTGCGTCCGTTCGGCAATGCCGGCCGCGTGGCGCTGTCGTTTGCCGGCATGGACCAGTACTTCCAGCGCGAGGGTCGCGACTGGGAACGCTATGCGTGGCTGAAGGCGCGCGCGGTGGCGGGCGACATCGAGGCCGGCGAAGGTTGGCTGGAATCGCTGCGACCGTTCGTCTATCGCCGCTACCTGGACTACACGGCACTCGATGGCCTGCGCGAGATGAAGGCGGCCATCGCCGCCGAAGTCGCGCGGCGCGAACTGGCCGACGATATCAAGCGCGGGCCGGGCGGGATCCGCGAGATCGAATTCCTGGTGCAGGCGCTGCAGCTGATCCGCGGCGGGCGCGAGGCGGCCCTGCGCGAGCGCCGCCTGCGCGTGGCGCTGCCGGCACTGGTCGCCGCGCGGCAGATGTCGGCGGAGGAAGGCGATGCGCTGGCCGCTGCCTATCGCTTCCTGCGCCGGCTGGAGAACCGCCTGCAGATGTTGCGCGACGCACAGACGCATGCGCTGCCGGAGGATGCGCTGGACCGCCATCGCATCGCGGTGGGTCTCGACTATCCGGACTGGGATGCCCTGCGTGCCGCGCTGGAGGTACAACGCGCGCGGGTGTCGGCCGAGTTCGCCGAACTGCTGGCACCGCGCCAGCGCGATGCCGTACCCGGCGCGCTGGCGCTGTACTGGCGCGCGCTGCCGGAAGGTGGCGACATGGACACGTTGGCCGCGTCGGGTTTCCAGGAGGCGGCCAGCGCCGACGGCGCGCTGCGCGAGTTCGCGCAGTTCAGCGGTGTGCGTGCGCTGTCGGATGCGTCGCGCGCGCGGCTGGACCGCGTGGTGCCGGCGCTGCTGGAGGCCTGCGCGCAGTCGTCGCAGCCCGACGCCGCACTGCGTCGCGTGCTCTCGCTGCTGCAGGCCATCCTGCGCCGTGCCAGCTATCTCGCGCTGCTGGACGAGCAGCCCAGCGCGCTGGGCCGGCTGGTCGACGTGCTGGCGCGCAGCGCGCTGCTGTCCGAGCGGCTGGCGCACTACCCGTTGCTGCTGGACGAGCTGCTCGACACGCGCGTGTCGGGACCCATGCCGGATCGCCCGGAGTTGCGCGGCGAGTGCGAGGCCGCGCTGGTCGAGGACGATCCGGAGACCTGCCTGCGGGTGTTGAACGAGCGCCGGCTCGCGCTCAGCTTCCGGGTGGCGCTGGCCGCGCTCGATGGCCGCCAGTCGGCGCGCGACAGTGTCCGCCAGCTGGCGTGGCTGGCCGACGAGGTGGTCCGCATCGTCGTGCAGGTCGCCACGCGCGATGTCGCCGCCTCGCATGGCGTCGTCGCGGAGGGGCGGTTCGCGGTGATCGGCTATGGCAGCATGGGGGGTGAAGAGCTTGGCTTCGGTTCCGATCTCGACCTGGTGTTCCTGTTCGATGCGCCGGCAGGGGCGGAGTCGGACGGCACGCGGCCGCTGGAGGCCGGCCGCTGGTATGCGCGGCTGGCGCAGAAGATCGTCGCGCTGCTGGGCGCGGTAACGGCGGCTGGGCGGCTCTACGACGTGGACGTGCGGCTGCGGCCGGATGGCGCAAAAGGCCTGCTGGTGTCGTCGCTGGCCAGCTTCAGCGAATACCAGCGCGAACGCGCGTGGACATGGGAACACCAGGCGCTGGTGCGTGCGCGCGGCGTCGCCGGTGACGACAGCCTGCTGCAGGCCTTTGAAGACATCCGGACGGCCACGCTGGCACGGCCGCGCGAGGCCGGCGCGCTGCGTGACGAAGTCAACAGGATGCGTACGCGCATGCGTACCGAGCTCGACCGAAGCGACATTGCGCGCTTCGACCTGAAGCAGGGTGCCGGTGGGCTGGTCGACCTGGAGTTCCTGATCCAGTACCTGGTGCTGCGCGACGCGGCGGCGCAGCCCGCCCTGCTGTCGCCGCGCGCCACGCCCGGCCTGATCGCCGCGCTGGCGACCGAAGGCGCGTTGTCGGCGGAGCAGGCGAGTGCGCTGGAGGCCGTGCATGCGACCTTCGTCGCCGAGGGATTGGCCTGCACGCTGGACCGGCGGCCGCGGCTGGTGGTCGAGAACGCGGCGCTGGCCACGGCGCGCGCCGTGGTGATGCGCACGACCGCCGCGCACGGACTGGCTTTCGATGCCATGTAGGAGCGGGCCATGCCCGCGATGCTGTTGCTCCGGATACCGAATCAAGAGTGCATCGCGGGCATGGCCCGCGCCTACACGGGCGCAAGCCCCAGGCGCGACCGCACTTCCGCCGCGATGCGGGCGGTCTCGCGCAACGGCTCGCCATCGAAGGGCGTCGGCCCGTCGGCGAGATCGACGATGCGGCCGCGCTGACGCAAGGCGTCGAGGAAGCGGCGCGGACGTCCGCTGACGCGATCCGGCTCGAACACCTGCACCGGCACGCGCGTGCCGCAGGCTTCCGACACCATGTTCACCGATTCGGGTGTGCACACGATGCGGTCGGCCCAGGCGAGCAGGCCGGCATACGGATTCGGTCCATCGGCGGGGCCGCACCAGAGCACGGTGTCGGCGCGCTCCGACCATCGCATGCGAAGCGCATCGCTCACCTCGCGTGGCGTGCGGCGCGAGGTGGTGACCAGCAGGCTGCCCGCGGTCGACGCGTCATCGAGAAGCGCCGCCAGGCGGCCGAACGCGGCGGCGTCGAAACGGTAGTGCGCGCTGTCGCCGCCGAGCAGTACCGCGGTGCGCGGCGAGGGCAGGTGTGCGAACGCAGGGAATGCGGTGCGCGCATCGGCCAGCCACGCGTCATCGACCGGATTCAGGCTGCCGAGCAGCGTCAGCACGTTCGCGCCAGCGAGGCCGTCGTGTTCCGGCGCGATGACGAGGTCCCAGTGCGCCGGATCGAGGCGCGGGTCTAGGATCTGGATGGTCCGGCTGCCGCGCGCGCGCAACAGGCGTGTCGCCAGCGCGGCCTGGCGGCCGCAGCCGATCGCGACGGCGGGGGCCTGCATCTGCAGCGCATGGAATGTCGTACCGAAGGCGTGCTTCGCCCCGGGCAACATCCGCGGTGCGCTCCAGCGCCACGGTGCGCGTGGTGCCAGCACCATCTCCCGCGCCGCCACGCCGAGTGCACGCGCCAGCGACTGGGCCTGGCGTACGTTGCCGGCGTGGCCGTCGGTCAGTGTGCAGAGGTCGGGGGAATCGGCGTGGACGGGGCTGGTTTGTTCCACTGGTTAAAACAATCCGTTCCGGGTCGATTGGATGTTGCCATAGTCAGGACACTCTACACTGCCCCTCCGCGCCGCCGGCCACGCCGCTGCGGCTGTTCCCACCTCGCGACAGGTACCTCATGTCCCACGCCCTCGACGCCGCCTCGCTCGACCAGCTGTTCCGCACCGCCCGCACCTACAACGCCTTCACCGGCGAGGTCAGCGACGACACCCTGCGCCAGCTGTACGACCTGGTGAAGTTCGGCCCCACCCAGGCCAACACCACGCCGGCGCGGTTCGTGTTCGTGAAGTCGGCCGAGGCCAAGGCCAAGCTGGGTCCGACCCTGTCCGAGGGCAACTACGAGAAGACGATGGCCGCGCCGGTCACCGTCATCATCGGCCGCGACGAGGACTTCCACGAGAAGCTGCCGTTCCTGTTTCCGCACACCGATGCCAAGGCCTGGTTCGACGGCCCGCGCGAGAACCGCAGCAAGCCGTCGCTGCGCAACATGAGCCTGCAGGCGGCCTACCTGATCATCGCCGCGCGCGCGCTGGGCCTGGATGCCGGCCCGATGACCGGCTTCGACGCCGACAAGGTCGACGAAGCCTTCTTCGCCGGCACCGCCATCAAGTCCGACATCCTGGTCAATCTGGGCCACGGCGACCCGTCCAGCATTTTCCCCCGTTCCCCGCGCCTGGGCTTCGACGAAGCCGCACGCATCCTCTGACACCCCACCACCCGGAGTTATCCCATGCGCAAGACCCTGCTCGTCGCCGCCCTGTTCGCCTTCGCCGGTTCCGCGTTCGCCGCCCCGGTCACCTACAAGATCGATCCCGGCCACACCAACGTGCTGGCCAGCTGGAACCATTTCGGTTTCTCCAACCCCAGCGCCAATTTCGGCCAGGCCGATGGCACGCTGGTGTACGACGTCGACAACGTGTCCGCCTCCAGCGTCCAGGTCACCCTGCCGCTGACCGGCCTGAGCGCGCTGGCCGACCAGTTCTATGACCACCTGACCAGCGACAAGTGGTTCGACGCCGCCAAGTACCCGGCCGCCACCTTCAAGAGCACCAAGGTCGAAGCCGCCGGCGAAGGCAAGCTGAAGGTCACCGGTGACCTGACCATCAAGGGCATCACCAAGCCGGTGGTGCTGGACGTGAGCCTCAACAAGGCCGGCGAGCACCCGATGAAGAAGGTGCCGGCAATCGGTTTCGACGCCAGCGCCACCGTCAAGCGCAGCGACTTCGGTGTGGGCGCGTATGCGCCGATGGTCAGCGACGAGGTCACCCTGAAGATCACCACCGAAGCCACCGCCGACGCCAAGAAGTAATGCCCCTGCGGTCCGGCGCGTCGTCGCGCCGGACATCGCCGAAGGACGCGCCGCCCCGTTCACGCCGGGCGGCGTTTTTCGTTGTGCTGGCCGGTTGCGTGGGCGCCCGCGGCGTCGGCTGGTAGACTGGCCGCCTTGTTCCAGACCGACCGCATCGCCATGAGCCAGACCGCCACCGCGCCCGCCAACGCCGAGAAGCGCTACACCGTGTCGCGCGCGGACCTGCCGCTGAGCTGCCCGCTGCCGTCGATGGCGTTGTGGAATTCGCACCCGCGCGTCTACCTGCCCATCGAGGACGCGCCCGACGGCGACGTGCAGTGCCCGTACTGCGGCGCGCACTTCGTCCTGGCCGACTGACCGGCTGATGCGGGCCACGCGCACGGCCCATCGCCCATGCGCCGCCTGACCGTCGTCCAGCTGCTGCCGGCGCTGGAATCCGGCGGCGTCGAACGTTCCACCCTCGAGATCGCCGACGCGCTGGTGCGTGCCGGTCACCGCGCCGTGGTCGTGTCCGCAGGCGGCCGGCTGGAACCGGCGCTGCGCGCGACCGGTGCGGAGCACGTCACCCTCGACGTCGGGCGGAAGTCGCTGCTGACGCTGCGCCACGTCGGCGCATTGCGACGGTTGTTCGCCGAGGTCGGCGCCGACCTCGTGCATGCGCGTTCGCGGCTGCCGGCCTGGCTCGGCCTGTGGGCGCTGCGTGGCCTGCCGGCCGCAGCGCGCCCCCGCTTCGTCACCACCATGCACGGGCTCAATTCGCCGGGTCGCTACAGCGCGGTGATGACGTATGGCGAGCGCGTGATCTGCGTGTCGGACACGGTGCGTGCGTATCTGCTGCGGCACTACCCGCAGACCGATCCTTCCAGGCTGGCGGTGATTCCACGCGGCATCGATCCGGCCCAGTTCCCGCGTGCCGCGCATCCCGATCGCGAGGCGCGTGCGTGGGCGGCGACGCAACATGCTGCGCTGGCCGGCGAAGGCCCCCTGCTGCTGCTGCCGGGACGCGGCACGCGCTTGAAGGGCCATCACGATGCGATCGTGCTGCTGGGCCGCCTGCGCCGGGCGGGCGTCGACGCGCGCCTCTGGATGCCGGGCGCACGCGAAGCCGGACGTGAGCAGTACATTCTCGATCTCGAAGCGGACGCCATGCGGGGCGGGTGTGCGGAGGCGCTGGCCATCACGCCACCCACCGCGGCGATCGCGCGTGCCTACGCCGCCAGCGACCTGGTGCTGCAGCTGTCGCACAAGCCGGAAGCCTTCGGTCGCACGGTGATCGAGGCCTTGTCGGTAGGCCGTCCGGTCGCCGGTTGGGCGAAGGGGGGTGTCGGCGAACTGCTGGCCGAGATGCAGCCGTGCGGCGCGGTAGCACCGTTCGACGAGGACCGTCTGTTCGCTACCGCGAAGGCGATGCTTGCCCATCCGCCGCCGCCATTGGCTACGATGGACGCTTACACCCTGCGCGCGATGCAGGACGCCACGCTCGCCCTCTACCACGATCTCGCCGATGACCGCCGACTCGCCCACGATCCCTGACACGTCCACGCGCCGCGCGCCGCACGGCTGGCGCTGGGCGCCGGCGTGGGTGCTGACGTTCGTCGCCCTGTGGCCGGCGCCGGGCTACGCCGAGGCGGTGATGGTGCTGGGCGCACTGGCGGCGATCGCGCGCCTGCTGCTGGACCGCTTCCGCGACGGCGCCCGCTTGCTGAGCAGTGGCGCCTGGGCGCTGACCAGTGCGCTGTTCGCGGCCTACTGGTTGCCGCAGGCGATCTCGGCGGTGGATGCAGTCGATACGACGCGCGCTTTGCGCGAGGCGGCCGTCGACCTGCGTTACCTGCCGTTCCTGTGGCTGGTGGCGGCATCGGTGGCGAACGCGCCGGCACGACGCACGACCTTCAACGGCCTGGCCATCATCGTGGCGATCTGGACGCTGGACGCGCTGGCGCAGGTGGTCTTCGGCACCAGTCCGCTGTTCTGGGGACTGGACCAGCTCAAGCAGGCGATCAGCGGGCGGCCGATGTGCACGGCGGAACAGATGGCCGGCATCGATCGGCTCAGCGGCTTTCTCGGTCCTTGCAATCGCAAGTTGGGCGTGGTGATGGCCAGCCTGTCGCCGTTCCTGCTGTTCGTGGCTGCGCGACGCATGCAGGTCGCGGGCTGGTTGCTGGCGTCCGCCGCGATCGGCGTGGTGGTGCTGCTGGCCGGTGCACGCGCGGCGTGGATCACCTACGCACTGGTGCTGGTGTTCTCCGGCTGGAAGCTGCTCGGCTGGAAAAGGCTGGCGGGGGTGTTCGCATTCGGCGCCTTGTTGCTGGCGGTGCTGACGGTCGCATCGCCGCAGGTGCGCGAGCGCATGCGGCTCACCACGCATGCGCTGACCGCCAACGAGGCGGGCGTGGACACGGCTTTGTCGGGTCGGGGACAGATCTGGTCCGCGGCCGGTTGCATGATCGTGCGCCATCCGGTCAACGGTGTCGGCGCACGCGGTTTCCGTGAAGCCTTCCCGGCCTGCGATGCCAGTGCCGAGGGGCGGCCCGCCTGGGGCCAGGGACCGGCCTTCCACGCCCACCAGATCATCCTCGAAATCCTCAGCGAAACCGGCGTCATCGGCCTGCTGCTGTGGCTGGCCGGCGCCGCGCTGGCGTGGCGCGCGTGGCGCTATGCCACGCCGCAGGCGAAGGACCGCGCACGACCGGCGATGCTGGCGCTGGCGGTCACGGTATTTCCGCTGAACACGCACCTGGCGTTCTATTCCACGTTCTGGGGCGGGCTCACCCTGATGCTGGCGGCGCTGTACGCGGGCAGCCTGCTGGCGCGCGATGACGAGTGAGCGCGCGTCGGGCGTGCGTTGCGGGTTCGTAGCGCCCGCCCACCTGCTGGCATCGGGCATCGCGCGCCTGCCGCAGGCCTGGGTGCTTGCGCTCGGACGCATCGCCACGGCCGTGCTGTGGCCGCTGCTGGGCAAGCGCCGGCGGCATGCGGCGACCAATCTGGCGCTGTGTTTCCCCGAACTGGACGAACGCGCGCGCGCGCGCCTGTTGCGCGCCACCGTGCGCGCTACCGTGACCGGCGTGTTCGAGCTCCTCCGCGGATGGTACGCGCCTGCACGCGCGCTGCACGGGCTGGCCGACGTGCAGGGACTGGACCATGTGCGCGCCGCGCAGGCACAGGGACGCGGCATCCTGCTGTTCGGCGGCCACATCCCGCATTCGGAACTGTGCGCGCGCCTGCTGGGTGACGCCTTGGGCGAGCGCCTGACCATCGTCGCGCGTCGCAACAACAACCCCTGCATCGAGCGCCTGATGGACGAGGCGCGGCGCCGCGTGTTCGCCGACGTCATCGGCAAGAAGGACGTGCGTGGCCTGCTGCGCGCGCTGTCGCGCGGCGGCATCGTGGCATATTCGGCCGACCAGGACTTCAACTACCAGCATGCCTTCGTGCCGTTTTTCGGCGTGCCGGCCGCCACGCTGACGGCCACGCCGGATCTCGCGCGCCGTGGCAATGCGGTGGTGCTGCCGTTCTGGTTCCATCGCGATGAGGACGGACGCTACCAGCTGCGGGTCGAGCCGACCTGGAGCGGATGGCCGAGCGGCGATCCGGCACACGATGCCGCACGCTACATGGCGGAGCTGGAAGCGGTCGTCCGCCGCCATCCCGAGCAGTACCTGTGGGTGCACCGCCGGTTCAAGACACGGCCGCCCGGCGAACCGGATCTCTATCGGTAGAGTTCGCCGCGCCCGTCGGGCTGGCGCTTGAAGCGCCGGTGGATCCACAGGTATTGCGTGGGCGCGTCACGGACCATCGTCTCGATCGCGGCGATCACCCGCGCGGTGTCGGCAGTGGCATCGGAGGAGGGGAAGTCGTCGAACGCGGGCGATAACCGCAGCGTATAGCCGCCGTCTTCGCGACGCACATGCGAGAACGCCATCACCGCCGCGCCCGAGAGCCGCGCCAGCTGGTGCGTCGAGGTCAGGCTGTAGGCGGGATGGCCGAAGAACGGCACGAACACGCTGTCGCCACGGCGCGTGTCCTGGTCCGGCGCGAACCACAGCAGGCCACCCTGCTTGAGGTGCTTCAAGGCGGGGCGCAGTTCCTCGCGGGTGAACATCGCGCTGGCGTAGCGCAGCCGGCCGCGCTTGACCGCCCACTCCATCGCGCCCTGGTTGTGCGGACGGTACATGCCGGCCAGCGGCGCGTAATCGCACATCAGGCGTGCCGAGATTTCCAGCGTGGTGAAGTGGCCCGACACCACGATCACGCCACGGCCACCGGCACGGGCGGCCGCCAGGTGTTCCAGCCCTTCCACCTGCAGGCCTTTGCGCATGGGATCGACACTGCCCCACCAGGCGCGCGCGAACTCGAACAGGCCGATGCCCAGCTCGCCGAAACTGGCGCGTGCCAGCGCCTCCTGGCGCGACGCATCCAGTTCCGGGAAACACAGCGCGATGTTGCGCCGGGCCACGTGCCGGCGGTCGCGCAGCAGGCGGTACAGTAGCGCGCCCACGCCGCGTCCGAGCGGGCGCTGCAGGCGCCACGGCACGCGGGCGACCAGCCATGCCAGGCCGATGCCCAGCCATGACGGCCACTGCCGCAGGCCCGTGGGCGGACGTTCGCCCGCGTCGGAGGATCGCTTCTCGGAGTCGGCCATGGCCCATTGTAACGGCGGCCCCGGGTATCCTTGTCGCCCATGTCGAACCGCACCGCCGAACGCCTGTTGCGCATCCTCTATTCGGTGGTGCTGTACCTGCTGACGCCGGTCACCGTGTACCACCTGATCTGGCGCGGTTTCCGGTATCCCGAGTATTTCCTGCGCTGGAGCGAGCGCTACGGCAGCTACGACACGCCGTCGCGCCCGGTCGACGTCTGGCTGCATGCGGTGTCGGTGGGTGAGGTCAACGCCGCCGCGCCGGTCGTCGACGCCTTGTTGAAGCGGCATCGCGGGCTGCGCCTGCTGATCACCACGATCACGCCGACGGGATCGCAGCGCGTGCAGGCGCTGTGGGGCGAGCGCGTGCTGCACGTGTATTCGCCTTACGACCTGCCCGGTGCGGTCGCGCGCTTCCTTGCGCAGTTCCCGCCGCGGCTGGCGCTGATCATGGAAACCGAACTGTGGCCCAGCCTGCTGTTCGGCTGCCACGACCGCCGCGTGCCGGTGTACATCCTCAATGCGCGCCTGTCCGCACGCTCGCTGCGCGGCTACAGCGTGCTGCGGCCGCTGATCGCGCGCACGCTGCGCACCGTGCGCAAGGTGGCGGCGCAGTCCGGCGACGATGCCGCGCGCTTCGTGCAACTGGGCGCACTGCGCGGGCAGGTGCGCGATGTCGGCAACCTGAAGTTCGACATTCCCGTGCCGGCCAACGTGGCCGAGGTGGTCGCCGGCTTCCGCCAGCACCTGTCGACGGGGCGTCGTGTCTGGATCGCCGCCAGCACGCACGAGGAGGAGGAAGCGCCGGTGCTGGCCATTCACGCGCGCCTGCGCAAGCGCTGGCCCGACCTGCTGCTGCTGTGGGCGCCACGGCACCCCGAGCGCTTCCCCCGCGTGGCGGAATCGGCGCGTGCGGCGGGCTGGAATGTCGGCACGCGTCGCGGCGACCGCTGGCCGTCCACCGGCAACGATGTGTTCGTGCTCGACACGCTGGGCGAACTGATGGCGTTCTACGCCTGCGCGGACGTGGCCTTCGTTGGCGGCAGCCTGCAAGCCATCGGCGGACACAACCTGCTGGAGCCGGCCGCCGTCGGTACGCCGGCCGTCACCGGTCCGCACCTGCACAACTTCAGCGAGATTTCCCGCCGGCTGCAGGAAGCCGACGCACTGGTGATCGCGGCCGATACCGCCGGCGTGGGCGATGCCATCGAGACCTTGCTTGCCGATGACGCGCGACGGCGCGACGTGGCTGACCGCGGGCGCACGCTGGTCGAACACGGACGCGGCGCACTGGCGCGCACCTTGGCGATGATCGCCCCGCACCTGCCGGCACCGGTGGCATGAGCGTGGCGACGCCGCAGGCGTTGGCGGGTGTGCGCGTACTCGATCTGACCCGCGTGCTCGCCGGACCGTGGTGCACGCAGGTACTGGCCGACCTCGGCGCCGACGTCATCAAGGTGGAGCGCCCCGGCAGCGGCGACGACACGCGCGGCTGGGGACCACCGTTCCTGCGCGATGCCGACGGCGACGACACGGCGGAGTCCGCCTACTACCTGTGCGCGAACCGCAACAAGCGCTCGCTGACCGTCGATATCGCCACCGAGGAAGGGCAGGCCGTCATCCGCCGGCTCGCGCTGAGCAGCGATGTGCTGGTGGAGAACTTCAAGGTCGGCGACATGGCGCGCTACGGGCTGGATGCCGCGACGCTGCGTGCCGCCGATCCGCGGCTGGTGTACTGCTCGATCACCGGCTTCGGCCAGGACGGCCCGTATGCACAGCGTGCCGGCTACGACGTCGCGATCCAGGGCTTCGGCGGCCTGATGAGCGTCACCGGCGCGGCCGACGGCGAGCCGCAGAAGGTGGGCGTGGCCGTCACTGACCTGTTCACCGGCATGTATGCCACCGTCGCCATCCTCGCTGCCCTGCGCCACCGCGATGCAACCGGCGAAGGCCAGGTGATCGACATGGCGCTGCTGGATGCGCAGGTCGCGATGCTCGCCAACCTGGGCAGCCATTACCTGGTCGGCGGCGAGGTGCCGCCGCGGCAGGGCAACGCGCACGCCAATATCGTGCCGTACCAGGTCTTCGCCGTGGCCGATGGGCATATCGTCGTGGCGGTCGGCAATGACCGGCAGTTCGCGCGGCTGTGCGACGTGATCGGGCTTCCGGCGCTGGCCCAGGACGCACGCTACGCGACCAATGCCGCGCGTGTGCGCCATCGCGATGTGTTGGTGCCGCTCCTGCAGGCGGCGTTCCGTCAGCGGCAGCGGCAGGCGTGGCTGCAAGCGCTGGAAGACGCCGGCATTCCCTGCGGACCGGTCAACGACCTCGCCGACGTGTTCGCCGATCCGCAGGTACAGGCGCGGGGCATGGTGGCCGGGTTGCCGCATCCGCTGGCCGACGCGGTGCCGCTGGTGAACAGTCCCATCCGGCTGTCGGCCACCCCCGTCGCGCATCGGCATGCACCACCGCTGCTCGGGCAGCACACCAATGAGGTGCTGCGCGAAGTGGGCTATGACGACGACGGGATTGCCGCGTTGCGCGGAAGCGGCGCGATCTGAAGACTGCGCTGTAGGAGCGACGTCAGTCGCGACCTGGAATGTTTAGTGCAAGCCAAGCATCCGTTCTGATGTGAGCGTGCGGTCGCGACTGACGTCGCTCCTACAGGAGTACCCGCCGCCGTAAACGACAACGGCGGGCCGAAGCCCGCCGTCGTGATCGCGCATTTGGCACGAAGGTTTACTGCGAAAGCGGCTGCGACGACAGTCGCGATTCGGCATCGGCGGTCAGCAGGCGGTTGACGTCCTGCACATCGGCGCCGTCCAGCGTACCGGCGGCCTGTTCCAGCAGCAGGCGGTTCTGCAGGAAGTTGTAACGGGCCTGCGCGTACTCGACCTGCGCCTGGAACAGCGTGCGCTGGTTCTGCAGCACGTCCAGCACGGTGCGGGTACCGACTTCCAGGCCGACCTGCGAGGCGTCCAGAGCGCTCTGCGCGGAGAACACCGCCAGGCGGCGGGCTTCCACTTCGGTCACGCCGGCGACCAGCGCCTGGTAGGCGTTGCTGGTGTTGCGGATCAGCGCGCGGCGGGTCTGTTCCATGCCGTCGGCCGCACGGTCGCGCTGGGCCAGCGCCTGGCGCACGCCGGACTGGGTGGCGCCGCCGGAGAAGATCGGCACGGTCAGGGTCACGCCCCAGTTGTAGCCTTCGCCATCGCGCGACAGCGTGCCGGGCACGCTGTCCCAGTCGGTGCCGTTGGAGTAGCCGCCACGGAAGTTCAGCGTGGGGTAGTGGCCGGCGCGCGCGCTGGACACGCCATGCTGCGCGGACTCCAGCACGTATTCCGCCGACTTCAGGTCCGGGTTCTGCTCAAGGGCACGGTCCACCCACGCCTGCGCGTTCTGTTCCGGCGGCAGTTCCGGGCGGAAGTCATCCGGCAGGCCCTTCAGGCCGCTGATCGGCTGGCCGGTGATCTCGGCGAGGGCGCGGTAGCTGTCGTCCAGTGCGTTGCGCGCCAGGATGGTGTTGGCGCGCGCGCTGTCGTACTGCGCGCGGGCTTCGTGCACGTCGGTGATCGGCGCCAGGCCCACATCGAGGCGCTTCTGGGCGTAGTCGAACTGCTTCTTCGACGCGGCCTCGTTGGTTTCGGCGGCGGCCAGCGACTCGATGCCGATCAGCACGTTGAAGTAGGCGGCCGAGGTGCGCGTGATCAGCGTGTTGTTGGCCGAGGCCAGGTCGTAGTCGGCGGCCTGGCTGATGGCGCGCTGGCCGCGCAGGTTGGCGATGCGGCTCCAGTCGAAGATCGTCTGGCTAACCGACGCGCCGTAGGTGCGGCTTTTGCCGTCACCGGTGGGATCGCCCGGGCGGCTGCTGTGGGTGAGTTCGTAGCCGGCGCTGCCGCTGATCTGCGGCAGCAGCACGGCACGTGCCTGCACCGCGCCTTCCTTGTCGATCAGGCGGGTGGATTCGGCGATGGACAGCTGAGGGTCGCCGGTGCGCGCCAGCTCATAGGTCTGCATCAGGTCGGTGGCGCCAGCCGCGGACGGCAGGGCCAGGGCGAGCGCGAGTACGAGGGGGCGACGGCTCATGCGGGGTTCCTTGTTTAATCTTCAGAAGACGAACTGGGGCGCCGGTGCGGCGCCGACCAGATAGGGGAGGTCGGTTTCGAACAACGATTCGATGCGGGCGCCGTTGACATCGTCGATGTGCAGCACGCCTTCCATCACCGGCGAGGCGCCGCGCACGACGAACAGGCGGCCGCCCGGGCGCAGCCACTGCAGGAAGCGCGCCGGCACGGTGGCGACGGCACCGGTCACGCAGATCACGTCGAAGCGGCGGTCGGTGTCCCATGCCAGCGCATCGACGGTCTCGATGCGCACGTTGCTGCCCAGGCCGGTGGCGTCCAGGCGCGCACGCGCGGCGTCGGCCAGGCCGGGATGGATCTCGAGGCTGACCACCTCGCGCGCCAGGTGCGCCAGGCAGGCGGTCAGGTAGCCGCTGCCGGTGCCGATTTCCAGCACGTCTTCGTTGGCCTGCGGCTTGAGCGCCTGCAGGGTGCGGCCCTCGATCACGGGCTTGGCCATGAATTCGCCATGGCCCAGCGGCAGCGCCAGGTCCGCGTAGGCCAGCGCACGGTGCGCGTCGGCCACGAAGGCCTCGCGCGGCAACGCGGCCAGCGTGTCCAGCACGCGCGCATCCAGCACGTCCCAGGGACGTACCTGCTGCTCGACCATGTTTTCGCGGGCCTGGGAGTAATCGATCGTCATGGGGGTGGTCATCCGACGCGGAGGGCTGGGCCGGGCATTTTAGCGGGCTGGCCCCGTCCGCGCTGGGCAAGGATCGCGGCACGCGCGCCGATGGGCGCAGTGCCGGAAGTCACCGCAACCTCCGTCGCCCGGGGTCGCGCTTCAGTTTCAGCGGCGGCCATAGGCCCTCAGGAACATGTCCACCGTGGCCTCGACATGCTGGCGGGCATCCATCGGCCCGGGCCGGCTGCACAGGCCGCAGGTCATGCGCGCATGCACTTCGCCCTTGATCAGGGTGAAAAACTGCACCGAGGCCGTCGCCACGTCGGGGATGTCCAGCTCGCCCTTGGTCACCAGCGCCTGCAGCATCGCGGCGAAGGCGTCGTGCGTGCGCTGCGGGCCGGCTTGCCAGAAGGTCTGCTTGAGTTTGTCGTCGATGTTGCCCGGGACCATCATCATGCGGTGCGTGCTGATGGCCTCTTCGCTGGTGACCAGCGCGAAGAACGCCTGCGCGATGGCCTTGAGCTGGTCGCGCAGGCTGCCGGTCAGTTCCAGCTCGAACAGCGTGTCCGGCAGCATTTCCTCGCACTTGGCCTTCACCGCGGCGGCGAACAGCGCGTCCTTGTCGCCGAAGTGGCTGTACACCGTCAGCTTGGAAACGCCCGCCTCGGCGGCGATCTGGTCCATGCTGACGCCATTGAACCCCTCGCGCGCGAACAACTGCTTGGCGGCTTCGAGGATGGCGGCGCGCTTGCCCAGGTCCTTGGGCCGGCCGGGTCCGCTGCTGGCGGGCTTGGCGGGGGGCTTGGAGCGGTTGGCGGACGTGCGTGGGCTGGCCATCTCGTAATACTAGACTACTCGGTTCGATATTTATACTATACCGCCAAGTCCAATAATTGAAATCGCAACGGAGCGGTCATGCGCCAGACGCGCTGGAACGGAGTGTTCGGGATCCTGCTGATGGGATTGGCCGCCTGCAGTGCGGAGCAGCCTGCGGAAACGCCACGTCCCGCGCTGGTGGTGCAGCCCGGTGGTGGTGCCGAGGCGGCGCTGTCGGCGTATGCCGGTGAAGTGCGGGCCCGCGAGGAGAGTCCGCTGGCGTTCCGCGTCGGCGGCAATCTGGTCCGGCGCAATGTCGATGCCGGTGCGCGCGTGCAGAAGGGCGAAGTGCTGGCGCTGCTGGATGCCGGCGACTTCGCGCTGCAGGCGCAGGCCGCACAGGCGCAACTGGCGTCCGCCGAGGCCGACCTGGTCCGCGCGCGCGGCGACCGCGACCGCTACGCCCAACTGGTCGGCGACCAGCTGATCAGCCAGTCCGCGTACGACGCGCAGGTGGCCGCGTACAAGGCGGCCGAAGGCCAGGCGCGGGCGGCACGCGCGCAGATGGACGTGATGCGCAACCAGGAAGGCTATTCGCAGCTGCGCGCGCCGCGCGATGGCGTGATCGCCAGCCGCCAGGCCGAAGCCGGGCAGGTGGTCGCCGCCGGGCAGACCGTCTTCACCCTGGCGGCCGACGGGGGCCGCGAGGTCGCCATCGGCCTGCCGGAAAACCGCATCCGTCAGTTCCGCGTGGGCCAGCCGGTGATGGTCGAGTTGTGGAATGCGCCGGGCCAGCGCCTGCCCGGTGCGATCCGCGAGATCGCGCCGGCGGCGGATGCGCAGACCCGCACCTATGCGGCGCGCGTCAGTCTGGTGGGCGATGCACAGCAGCAGGTCGAACTGGGCCAGAGCGCGCGCGTCTACGTGCAGGAGAACGGCACCCAGGCGGCATTGAAGCTGCCGCTGTCGGCCATCCAGCGCGGCGACGACGGCAAGACCACGGTCTGGGTCGTCGATCCGGCGAACGGCAAGGTGCGCGCGCAGGCGGTGCAGCTCGGTGCCTACGGCGATGCCTCGGTGCCGGTGCTGGGCGGCGTGAAGGCGGGCGACTGGGTGGTCGCCGCCGGTGGCCACCTGTTGCGCGAAGGCCAGGTCGTCGCGCCGGTGGATCGCAGCAACCGGCCGCTGAAGCTCGCGGCGGGCGGCGGCACGGCCGCCATCGCCACGCGCCAGGAGTAAGGCCATGCGCCGCTTCAATCTTTCCGAGTGGGCGCTGACCAACCGCAGCCTGGTGCTGTTCGCGATGATCCTGCTGGGCCTGGTCGGTGCGTGGTCGTACCAGCACCTGGGCCAGTCCGAGGATCCGCCGTTCACCTTCAAGGCGATGGTGGTGCGCACGGTGTGGCCGGGCGCGACCGCCGAGGAAGTCTCCCAGCAGGTCACCGAGCGCGTCGAGAAGGCGCTGATGACCACCGGCAACTACGAATACATCCGCTCGTACTCGCGGCCGGGCGAGTCGCAGGTGATCTTCGCCGCGCGCGACAGCCTGAAGTCGCGCGACATGCCCGAGCTCTGGTACCAGGTGCGCAAGAAGGTCGGCGACATCCGCGCGACGTTGCCGGCGGGCGTGGTGGGTCCGTTCTTCAACGACGAGTTCGGCGACACCTTCGGCAACATCTATGCGCTGACCGGCGAAGGATTCGACTACGCGGTGATGAAGGACTACGCCGACCGCATCCAGCTGGAACTGCAGCGGGTGGACGACGTCGGCAAGGTGGAACTGGTCGGGCTGCAGGACGAGAAGATCTGGATCGAGCTGTCCAACACCAAGCTGGCCACGCTGGGCATTCCGCTCAACGCCGTGCAGCAGGCGCTGGAGGAACAGAATGCGGTGACGCCGGCCGGCTTCTTCGAGACGCCGACCGACCGCGTGCAGTTGCGGCTCAGCGGCGAGTTCACCTCGGTCGACGAGATCCGCGAGTTCCCGATCCGGGCCGGCGGCCGCACGGTCAAGCTGGGCGACATCGCCGAGATCACCCGGGGCTTCGCCGACCCGGCCGCGCCGCGCATGCGCTTCATGGGCCAGCCCGGCATCGGCATTGCGGTGGCCATGAAGGACGGCGGCGACATCCTCAAGCTCGGCGAGACGCTGGAGACCGAGTTCCAGCGCCTGCAGAAGACGCTGCCGCTGGGCATGGAACTGCGCAAGGTGTCCGACCAGCCGGCGGCGGTGGAGGCGTCGGTGGGCGAGTTCGTCCGCGTGCTCGCCGAGGCGGTGATCATCGTGTTGCTGGTCAGCTTCTTCTCGCTGGGCATGCGTACCGGCCTGGTGGTGGCGGTATCGATCCCGCTGGTGCTGGCGATGACGTTCGCGGTGATGCACTACTTCGGCATCGGCCTGCACAAGATTTCGCTGGGCGCGCTGGTGCTGGCGCTGGGGCTGCTGGTGGACGACGCGATCATCGCGGTGGAGATGATGGCCATCAAGATGGAGCAGGGCTTCGACCGGTTGAAGGCGGCCAGCTTCGCCTACGAATCCACGGCGTTCCCCATGCTCACCGGCACACTGGTAACGGCGGCCGGCTTCCTGCCGATCGCGACCGCCGCCTCCAGCACCGGCGAATACACGCGCTCGCTGTTCCAGGTGGTGACCATCGCGCTGGTGGTGTCGTGGGTGGCGGCGGTGCTGTTCATCCCGTACCTCGGCGACAAGATGCTGCCCGACCTGGGCAACCCGCAGCCGCCGAAGCCCGGCTCGCTGGCCGCGCGCTGGCAGGCATTCCGCGCCGGCCTGGCCGATCGCTGGCCGCAGTACGCCGGCATGCTGGCGCCGAAGCCGCACGACGCGCACGACCACAACCCGTACCACACGCCGTTCTACCAGCGCTTCCGCGGCTGGCTGGCGTTCTGCCTGCGTCGCCGCTGGCTGGTGATCGGCGTGACCGCGGCCGCCTTCGTCGCCTCGATCGCGCTGTTCCGGTTCGTGCCGCAGCAGTTCTTCCCGGACTCCGTGCGTCCCGAGCTGATGGTGGACCTGGAACTGGCCGAAGGCAGTTCGCTGAAGTCCACCGATGCGCAGGCGCGCAAGCTGGAGGCGCTGCTGGCCAAGCGCGACGGCATCCTCAACTACGTGGCCTACATCGGCACCGGCTCGCCGCGCTTCTACCTGCCGCTGGACCAGCAGCTGCCACAGGCGCACTTCTCGCAGTTCGTGGTGCTGACGCAGGACACCCAGGCGCGTGAATCCACCCGGCGCTGGCTGATCGACGAGGTGGCGCCGCAGTTCCCCGAGCTGCAGTTCCGCGTCACCCGCCTGGAGAACGGTCCGCCGGTCGGCTATCCGATCCAGTTCCGCGTGTCCGGCGAGCACATCGACCGTGTGCAGGCGATCGCGCGGCAGATGGCGGAGAAGGTGCGCGCCAATCCGCACGTCACCAATGTCAACCTGGACTGGAGCGAGCCGAGCAAGATCGTGCGGCTGCAGATCGACCAGGATCGCGCGCGCGCGCTCGGGGTCAGCACGGCGCAGGTGTCGCACTTCCTGTCGGGGTCGCTGTCGGGGCTGAGCGTCAGCACCTACCGCGAAGGTAACGAACTGGTGGAGATCCTGCTGCGCGGGCCGGAAGAGGAACGCACGCGGCTGGACCTGCTGGGCAGCCTGGCGGTGCCGACCAGCAACGGCGGCAGCGTGCCGCTGTCGCAGATCGCCAACCTCGAGTACGACTTCGAGGACGGCATCATCTGGCATCGCGATCGCCTGCCCACCGTCACCGTGCGCGCCGACCTCAACAGCGACGAGGTGACGGCACCGACCGTGGTGGCGCAGATTTCGCCCACGCTGGACGACATCCGTTCGACGCTGCCGCAGGGCTACCTGCTGGAAACCGGCGGCACGGTCGAGGACTCGGCGCGCGGACAGAAGTCGATCGCCGCCGGCATGCCGCTGTTCCTGCTCGCGGTGACCACGCTGCTGATGCTGCAGCTGCGCAGCTTCTCGCGGATGGCGCTGGTGCTGCTGACCGCACCGCTGGGGCTGATCGGCGTGACCCTGGCGCTGCTGGTGTTCCGGGTGCCGTTCGGCTTCGTCGCCATGCTCGGCACCATCGCGCTGGCCGGCATGATCATGCGCAACTCGGTGATCCTGGTGGACCAGATCGACCAGGACATCCAGGCCGGCCACGACCGCTGGCACGCGATCATCGACGCCACCGTGCGCCGCTTCAGGCCGATCGTGCTGACCGCGCTGGCGGCGGTGCTGGCGATGATCCCGCTGTCGCGCAGCGCCTTCTTCGGCCCGATGGCGGTCGCCATCATGGGCGGCCTGACGGTGGCCACGGTGCTGACCCTGTTCTTCCTGCCGGCGCTTTATGCGGCGTGGTTCAAGGTTCGGCCGGAAGAATCCGCCGCGCACTGACGCATCCGCTGGCGGGGGGTTCAAGAACCCCCCCGCCACAGCCGATACTGGAAAGGTCGAAGCCCCCCGGACCCCGTGCCCGCCGTGCGCTGCCTGTTCCTCACCGGCCTGAGTCTGCTGGTCCTGCTCGTCGGCGCGCCCGCGTGGGCGCTCGACCCTGCGCGCAAGGTCGACGAGTACACGATCTCGCGCTGGACCATGGAGGACGGGCTGCCGCACAACCTGGTGCATGCCATCCAGCAGGATGCCGACGGTTACCTGTGGACCGGCACGTGGGAAGGCGCCGCTCGCTTCGACGGCCGCCGCTTCACCGCGTACGACGCCGGCACCGTGGAAGGGCTGGAGATCGAAGGGGTGCGTGCCATCGCCCCGCATCCGCAGGGCGGGATGGTGCTGAGCCTGGGCCGGGTGGGCCCGGGCGTGGTGCGCTTCCACCAGGGACGCTGGCAGCGCCTGCCGGGCCGGGCGGGCACGCTGCCCGACGTCTCGGTGCTGCGGTACGGGCCCGACGGCGTGTTGTGGATCGGTACCGACCATGCGCTGTTCCGGCGTGAGCCCTCCGGCCGGCTGCAGGAAATCGAAAGTACCCATGCGCGCCTGGCCAACGAGCGCGTGCTGGCGATCCTGCCGCTGCCGGACGGGCGGGCGCTGGTGGGCAACCGGCATGGCCTGTTCCGGATCGACCGCGGGCGGGCCACCGAGTGGGGGCGCGAGGTGGGGCTGCCGGAGACGTCGGTGCTGGCGGTCCAGCCATCGCGCTGGGGGGGCCTGCTGGTGGGCGGCAGCGCCGGCGTATGGCGGCTGGAACATGGCCGCGCGCAGCAGATCACCGGCGACCGCGTCGAGGCCATGCTGGAAGACCGCAACGGCAATCTCTGGGTCTCCACGCTCGACGGCCTGCGCCGTTACACCCACGGACGCTACGAGACGCTGGGCGAACGCGACGGCCTGATGGGCCGCCTGGCGCCGGCCTTGTTCGAGGACCGCGACGGTCTGCTGTGGGTCGGCACCACCAATGGCCTGTACCGCATCTCCGACGGGCCGGTGTTCGGCCTGGGCCGCAGCAACGGCCTGCGCGACATCTATGTGCGCGCGATCATCGAGCGTCCGGGGCAGGGCGTGTGGATCGGCCATCCGATGGGCGTGGACGCCTGGCAGGCCGGCCAGAGCCGTGCGGTGTCGCTGGCGTTCGACGGCAAGTCCGACCCCTCCGTCCTGTCGCTGGCCAACGCGCGCGACGGCGGCCTGTGGATAGGCACCTACGACCAGGGCGTCATCCACCTGCCTGCGGCGGCCGCGGACGCACAGGCGAAACCCTGGCGCCTGGACGAGTCCGGCGGCCTGCCCTCCAACCACGTGCGCGCACTGCTGGAACGCGCCGACGGTTCGCTGTGGATCGGCAGCAACGAGGGCGTGACCGTCTATCGCGACGGCCGCATCGTCCGCCACTACGACGCCGACGACGGCCTGCCGGAGGGCAACGTCTACGTGCTGTACGAAACCGCGCAGGGCGTGCTGTGGATCGGCACCAGCAACGGCATGGCGATGATGCGGCGCGACGGCACGGTGCGCCGGTGGACGCCGATGTCCGACTTTCCCGCCGTGGCGGTGTTCGACTTCCTGGCCGACGCGGACGGCAGCCTGTGGATCGCCTCCGACCGTGGCCTGCTGCATTGGCGCGGCGGCACGTTCGTGCAGTTCGACCATCGCCAGGGCCTGCCGAACAACCGCCTGTTCCGCTTGCTGGAAGACGACAACGGCGACTTCTGGGTGTCGAGCAACCGCGGGGTGTTCCGCATCTCGCGGCCGGCCCTGACGGCGGTGGAGAATCGCCACCTGAAGCGACTGCCGGTGGAGGCCTTCACCCACGCCGACGGACTGCCCAGCAGCCAGGCCAATGGCGCCTCCGCGCCGGCGGGCTGGCCGATGCGCGACGGCAAGCTGTGGTTCGCCACCGCGAACGGGGTGGGCGTGATCGACCCCGACGATGCGCGACTGCAGCGCACGCAGGGCGTGACGCTGGTGATCGAATCGGTGGAGGCCGACGGTCGCGTATTGCCGTTGCAGGCGCGCTACGCGCTGGCAGCGGACCTGCGCCGCGTCGTCATCCGCTTCACCGGCCTCAACCAGCGGGCACCGGAGCGCCTGCGCTATCGCTACCGGATGGTCGGCTTCGATCGCGACTGGGTCGAGACCGACAACGGCATCGCGCACGATGCGGTGTACACCAACCTGCCGTCCGGGAAACTCCGCTTCGAAGTGCAGGTGATGAACGCGCCTGCGGACTGGAGCAAGACCGAAGGCCGGGTGACGCGGTCGGTGGAACTGGACAAGGCCGCGCCCTGGTGGCTGCGGGCGTGGGCGATGATCGCCTACCTCGTGCTGCTGGGCCTGCTGGGCTGGGGCGTGCTGCTGCTGGCGATGCGCCGCCACCGCCATCGCCAGCACCGGCTGCAGGCGCTGGTCGACGCCCGCACGTCGGAGCTGAGCGACAAGAACGCGCAGCTCGAACAGGCGGGCGAGGCGAATGCGCAGCTGCTGGAGCAACTGGCCTACCAGGCGCGCCACGATCCGCTGACGCGACTGGCCAACCGCCGTGCCGGCGACGCGTTCCTGGCCGAGGCGCTGGACACCAGCCGGCGCGAAGGGCGCCCGCTCTGCGTCGCGTTGCTGGACATCGACCACTTCAAGGCGATCAACGACCGCTACGGGCACGCCTTCGGCGACGACGTGCTGTCGCAGGTCGCGGCGCTGGCGGAACAGGGGATCGGCCACCACGAAGGCGTGCTGATCGCGCGCTGGGGCGGCGAGGAATTCCTGGTCTGCCAGCAGTTGCCGTGGTCGATCGCACGCGCGCGCCTGGAGGTGCTGCGCGAAGGCATCGCCCAGGCCAGCATCGATGCGCCCGACGGCGGCCGTCTGCGCTGCACTGTCAGCATCGGCGTGGCGGAACTCGAAGCCGGCCAGGATCTGCGCGACCTGCTGCGTGTCGCCGACGAGCGCCTGTACCGCGCCAAGCAGCAGGGACGCAATCGCCTGGTGGCGGGTTGATCGGTGGGGCGTCCCGGATAGCGGATGTCAGCGGCCGATGAAGCGCAGCCCGCCCGCTTCGCCTTCGCCGACGGTTTCCGGATCGGTCACCAGCGCGTTCTCGAAACCGCCGCCACTGCCGTTGTAGAGCAGGTAGACCGGCTTCTCGTTGCGCAGCAGGTCGATCGCGTTCTGGAAATCGTCCAGGTGGTAGTTCAACTGCGGCTGCGTGCCATTGAGGCCGTCGGCGGGCAAGGTCGCGCCGTTGGCATGGAACACCAGCTGGCCGATGTAGGCGCCACCGGCCATCAGGCCGATGCGGCGGCGGAACGTGTTGGCGGAATAGATGACATGGTACTTCTCGATCTGCGTGGTGGGCATCGTGCCTGTCCTGTGCGTGCATCCCCTGCGTATCCGTCAACGCAGGGGATGCCGCGATCAGGTCACCCGCGTCAGTCGCGCAGTTCCGCCACGTAGCACTGCGCCTGCATCTGTTCCAGCACGGCCTGCGTCGCCACCTGTGTGGACACACCGCGGCCGCCGGTGGCCAGGTCGTTGGTAAAGACCTGCGCATTGAGCGCGCCGTCGACCGCACGCTCAATGCAGTCCGCTTCCTCGTGCAGGCCCAGCGAATGGCGCAGCAGCAGCGCGCAGCTGAGGATGGTGGCGTAGGGATTGGCGATGCCCTTGCCGGCGATGTCGGGCGCCGAGCCATGGATCGGTTCGTACAGGCCGACCTTGCCGTCGCCCAGCGAAGCCGAGGGCAGCAGGCCGAGCGAGCCGGCCAGCATCGAGGCCTCGTCGGTCAGGATGTCGCCGAACATGTTCTCGGTGACGATCACGTCGTACTCGCGCGGCTTGGCCAGCAGGTGCATCGCCATCGAGTCGACCAGCTGGTGCTCCAGCTTCACGTCCGGAAACTCCTCCTGGCCGATCCGCGTGGCGACGTCGCGCCACAGGCGTGACGTTTCCAGCACGTTCGCCTTGTCCACCGATACCAGGTAACCGCGGCGCTGCCGGGCCAGCCTGAAGGCACTGCGCACCACGCGCTCGATCTCGGTGACCGAGTAGCTGCACAGGTCGCTGGCGCCGCGCGCGTCGCGCGTCTTCTCGCCGAAGTAGATGCCGCCGGTCAGTTCGCGCACCACCACGATGTCCACGCCGGTCAGCAGGTGCGGCTTGATCGGCGAGGCGTTCAGTGCGGCCGGATGCGGACGCACCGGGCGCAGGTTGGCGAACAGCCCCAGCCCCTTGCGCAGTGCCAGCAGGCCCTGCTCGGGACGGACTTTCGCATTGGGGTCCGACCACTTCGGCCCGCCGACGGCACCCAGCAGCACCGCGTTCGCCTGCTGGCAGCCGTGCAGCGTCGCCTGCGGCAGTGGCTCGCCGTGTCTGTCGATGGCGATGCCGCCGATGTCGTACTCGTGGAAGTCGAAGGTGTGGCCGTGGCGGCGCGCCAGCGCGCGCAGCACGGTGACGGCGGCGGCGGTGACTTCCGGGCCGATCCCGTCACCGGGCAGGAGGGCGATGTCAGCGTGCATGGCGGGTGGCCTCGTAGTGTTCGATGTCGGGGTGACGGGCCAGCAGGTAGCCCAGTTCGTCGACGCCCTGCAGCAGGCAGGTCTGCGCAAAGGCGTCGAGCGGGAAGGAGAACGTGTCGCCGCCGGGCGTGCGCAGCGCCTTCGCGGCGATGTCGACGACCAGTTCGTCGTCCGGCCGCTGCATCAGCGCCTGCACGGTGGCTTCCGGCAACACCACCGGCACCAGCCCGTTCTTCAGGCTGTTGTTGCGGAAGATGTCCGCGATCTCGCTACTGACGATGGCGCGCAGGCCCAGGTCGGTCAGCGCCCACGGCGCGTGCTCGCGCGAGGAACCGCAGCCGAAGTTGCGGCCGGCCAGCAGGATCTGCCGGCCCGCGTTCTGCGGCTGGTTGAAGGCGAATGCCGGGTTCGGCGACCCATCGGCCTGCCAGCGCCAGTCGTTGAAGGCGTGCTTGCCCAGGCCGGCGCGTTCGGTCGTCGACAGGAAGCGCGCCGGGATGATCTGGTCGGTGTCGATGTTGGTCTGCGCCAGCACCACGCTCTTCGAGCGTACTTCGTTGAACCCGGCCATCACGCGACCTCCTGCTGCGTGGCGAAGAGATCGCGCGGATCGCTGACGCGCCCGTTGACCGCCGCCCACGCCGCGGTCAACGGCGAAGCGAGCAGCGTGCGCGCGCCCGGCCCCTGGCGACCCTCGAAATTGCGGTTGCTGGTGCTGACGGCCAACTGGCCGGGCGCCACCAGGTCGCCGTTCATCGCGATGCACATCGAGCAGCCCGGCTCGCGCCATTCGGCGCCTGCCTCGCGCACGATCCGGTCGATGCCTTCGGCCTCCGCCTCGCGCTTGACGATCTCCGAACCGGGCACCACCAGCATGCGCACGCCGGCGGCGACCTGGCGGCCACGCAGCACCTGCGCCACTTCGCGCATGTCGCGCAAACGACCGTTGGTGCACGAGCCGACGAACACCACGTCCACCGGCGTGCCTTCCAGGCTCTGGCCGGCGCTCAGGTGCATGTAATCCAGGCCTTTCTGCGCCGCGGCATCGGCGGGCGAGGGAATCAGGGCATCCACCGCGATCGCGGTACCGGGATGCGTGCCCCAGGTCAGCGTCGGGCGGATGTCGGCGGCGTCGATGCGCACCTCGGCATCGAACGTGGCGCCGTCGTCGCTGCGCAGCGTGGTCCAGTAGGCGACGGCGGTATCGAACGCCTCGCCCTTCGGCCCGCGCGGCGTCTTCGCCACCCAGTCGAACGTGGTCCGGTCCGGCGCCACCATGCCGGCACGTGCGCCGGCCTCGATCGACATGTTGCACAGGGTCATGCGCTGCTCCATGTCCAGCGCCTCGATGGCGCTGCCACGGAACTCGATGACATGGCCGGTGCCGCCATTGACGCCGATCACCCCGATCACATGCAGCACGATGTCCTTGGCGCCCACGCCCGGCGCCAGCGCGCCGTCGACGGTGATGGCCATGGTCTTCGGCTTGCGCTGCAGCAGGCATTGCGTGGCCAGCACGTGGCCGACTTCGCTGGTGCCGATGCCGAACGCCAGCGCGCCGAACGCGCCGTGCGTGCTGGTGTGGCTGTCGCCGCAGACGATGGTCATGCCCGGCAGGGTGAAGCCCTGTTCCGGTGCGATGACGTGGACGATGCCGCGGTTCGGCGAGGCCATGTCGAACAGCTCGATGCCGTGCTCGGCGCAGTTGCGCGCCAGCGTGTCCACCTGCGCTTCGGCGGCCTGCGTGTAGTACGGCAACCTGCCGTCCGGCCCGGCCGGCAGGGTCGGCGTGGAATGGTCCATCGTCGCCTTGGTGCGGTCCGGACGGCGCGGCGACAGGCCACGCGACGCCAGCTCGGTGAACGCCTGCGGCGAGGTGACCTCGTGGATCAGGTGCAGGTCGATGTACAGCACGGCGGGCGCCGCATCGGTCTCGGGGACGACGACGTGGGCGTCCCACAGCTTGTCGAACAGGGTGCGTGGTGCGGTCATGCGGGGGTTCCGGTGCTCATGGTGATGTATCGATCAATGCGACGCCTCACTCTCTCGTCGTCATCCCGGCGAAAGCCGGGATCCAAGTTGCTGTTGCCTGACTCGCTGAGCAAGAAGCAAAGAGCACGATGGATTCCGGCTTTCGCCGGAATGACGGTTCAAACTTCCTAGGCGGCCGCTGCTTCCTGCTTCTCTATGCGCCGCTGCCGCAGCAGCCGATTCGCCACATCCAGCCAGGCCAGCGCGCTGGCCTCGATGATGTCCTTGCTGGTACCGGTGCCTTCGTGATCTTCGCCGTCGCAGCGCACCGACAGGCTTGCTTCGCCGCGCGCATCGGCGCCGATGCCGACGCTGTGCACCTGATAGCTCTCCAGCTGCAGCTGCACGCCGGTGGCGGCGGCCAGTGCGCTGAACAGCGCATCGACCGGGCCATTGCCCTGCGCGGTTTCGGAGATGCGGTTGCCGTCCGGGTCGGACAGTTCGACCAGCGCGTTGGCGCGGCTGCCGACATCGCTGATGGTCATCGACGACAGCCGGTAGCCATCGCTGACCGCGGCGTCCTGCATCAGCGCCTGCAGGTCGGCATCGCCGACCACGCGCTGCTTCTCGCACAGTGCCTTGAACTGCTCGAACACCAGCTTCAGCTCGTCCTCTTCCAGCCAATAGCCGAGCGCGCGCAGGCGCTGTTCGACGGCGGCGCGACCGCTATGGCGGCCCAGCACCATCTGCGACGACGGCCAGCCCACGTCCTGCGGCTGCATGATCTCGTAGGTGCCGCGGTGGCGCAGCATGCCGTGCTGGTGGATGCCGGATTCGTGGGCGAACGCGTTGGCGCCGACGATGGCCTTGTTGCGCTGCACCGGCATGCCGACCAGCCGCGACAGCAGCTGCGAGGTCGGCACGATGCGCTGCGTGTCGATGCGCGTGTCCAGGTTGTAGAAGGCATTGCGCACCTTCAGCGCCATCACCAGTTCCTCGATGGCGCAGTTGCCGGCGCGCTCGCCGATGCCGTTGATCGACCCCTCCACCTGCCGCGCGCCGCCCTCGATTGCGGCCAGCGAGTTGGCCACGGCCAGGCCCAGGTCGTTGTGGCAGTGCGCGCTGAACACCACCCGGTCGGCGCCGGGCACGGTGGCGATGGCGCGCTCGAACATGCCGCGGATCTCCTCCGGCGTGGTGAAACCCACCGTATCCGGCAGGTTGATGGTGGTGGCGCCGGCGGCGATGGCGGCGGCGATGGCCTGGTGCAGGAAGTCCTCTTCGGTGCGGGTCGCATCCTCGGCCGAGAACTCGATCTCGTCCACATGGCCACGAGCCAGCCGCACGTGCGTGTCGATGGATTGCAGCACCTGCTCGCGGCTCATGCGCAGCTTGTGTTCGCGGTGCAGCGGGCTGGTCGACAGGAACAGGTGCAGGCGCGGCCGGGCGGAGGCCGACAGCGTGCGCATCGAGGTCTCGATGTCGCCCGGCAGGCAGCGCGACAGTACCGCCAGCGTGGTCTCGCGCATTTCGCGCGAGATAAGCGCGTGTGCCTCGCGGTCGGACTGCGAACTGGCGGGAAAGCCGGTCTCGATGATGTCCACGCCCAGCTCGGCCAGGCCGCGGGCCATCACCAGCTTCTGCTGCGGCGTCATGCTGCAGCCGGGGGACTGCTCGCCATCGCGCAGGGTGGTGTCGAAAATTCGGATCTGCGCCGGGGCGGAAGGGGTTGGCGTATTCACCAGATGGATTCCTCGTGTACTTCTGTTGCCAAGGCGGGGGCCGCGATGCGGCGTGCGCCGGTCTTGATGGGGGTGGGGGAAACGGCCGCGCGCGTGGCGTCGCGGCCGCCGGCAAGGGAAGGTTCGCCCTCCACCGCGCGGCGTCGCGGTTTGCGCGGCGGACGCGGGCGGACGTCGGACAGCAACTGCGCCAGCACGGCGGCGTCGATGTTACCGCCGGACACCACGGCGCACTTGCGCTTGCCGGCGACGCGACGACCGGCGGCCAGCGCCAGCGCACCGGCGCCCTCGGCGATCAGGTTCTCCTCCAGCGCCAGCCGCACCAGCGTCTCGCGCAGCTCGGCCTCGCGCACGATCACCACGTCGTCCAGCAACTGCGTGCACAGGCGGCGGGTGATGAAGCCGGGCACCTTGACGCGCACGCCGTCGGCCAGCGAGGCGACGGGGTCGAGCGGCGAGACATCGCCCTTCATCGCGCGGATCATCGAATCCACGCCTTCCACCTGTGCACCGACCACGCGCACGCCCTGCGACTTCAGCGCCAGCGCGACGCCGGAAGCCAGGCCGCCGCCGCCGATCGGCACGATCACCACGTCGGGCGTGTGCGGTGCGATCTCGATGCCGACCGTGCCCTGGCCGGCGATCACGTCCGGATCGTCGAACGCGGACAGGAAGCGGTAGCCGTTCTGTTCGGCCAGTTCTTTGGCGAAGGCGAAGGCTTCGTCGTAGCTGTTGCCGTGCTGACGCACGGTGGCGCCCCAATGCGCGACGCCGGCGATCTTGGTGGCCGGCGCGCCATGCGGCATCACCGTGATCGCCTGCACGCCCAGGCGGTATGCGGCCCAGGCCAGGCCCTGCGCATGGTTGCCGGCCGAGGCCGCGATCACCGGACGCTGGTCGCCACGTTCGCGCGCGGCCAGCAGTGCATTCAGCGCGCCACGGACCTTGTACGAACCGGTGCGCTGCAGGTTCTCCAGCTTCAGCATCACGCCGAAACGTTCGGCGTGGTGCATCGGCGTGGGCGGCAGATAGCGGCGCAGCCGCGCCTGCGCGGCCAGCACGTCGCCCACGGTGACGACGACGTCGCCTACGTCGGGATCGGTGCTGGCACTGGCGCGGCCGGCATCAGGCATCGCGGCACGCGTGCGGGCGATGTCGAAGAAGACGCCTCCGGACCACGACGTCCGCGTTGGCGGAGGTGGCGTTCATGCGGCACGATCCTGCGTGCGACGGTCCCGGCTCAGTTCCTGCACGGCACTGAAGGACAGTTCCTCGACGTCGTAGATCTTCAGCAGTTGCTGGCGCAGGGTTTCTGGCGCGCGGGTACTGTCGATCACCAGTGCCAGCGCCCAATAGCCTTCGCTGTCGTGGGTGGCATGGACCGCATGGGGCGGAAAACCACGGCGCTCGATCATGCCCAGCACGCGCACCAGTGCGCCCTCGGCAGGTTTGAGCTTGAGTTCAAGCCGGTAACGCATTCTTCTTCTCCGGGCCGTCGGCGGCGACGGCAGGCTCGGCGGATTGCTTGGCCGGATTGGCATCCAGCATCGAGCTGTTGGCGTGGTTGGGCGGTACCAGCGGCCAGACGTTCGCCTTGATGTCGATGGTGACGTGCAGCAGCGCCGGACCCGGCGTGGCCAGCAGGTCGGCCAGCGCGCCCTCGACTTCATCGCGCTGGCTGATGTGGTGCGCGGGAATGCCGAACACGCGCGCCAGCGCGGCGAAGTCGGGGTTGTCGGACAGGTCGATCTCGCTGTAGCGCTCGGCGAAGAACAGTTCCTGCCATTGCCGCACCATGCCCAGCGCGCTGTTGTCGATCAGCACGATCTTCACCGGCAGCTTGCAGCGGGCGATGGTGGCCAGCTCCTGCACGTTCATCATGAAGCCGCCGTCGCCGTTGACCAGGATGACGGTGCGGTCGGGACAGGCGAACTGCGCGCCCATCGCCGCCGGCAGGCCGAAGCCCATGGTGCCCAGCGCGCCGCTGGTCAGGTGGTTGCGCGGATGGGTGAACTTGCAGTGCTGCGCCACCCACATCTGATGCTGGCCCACATCGCAGGCGACGATCGCGTCCGCCGGCGCCACTTCGCTCAGCCGCTTCAGCAGGCCGGGCGCGTAGATGTCGGTACCGGGCGCGTCGTAGCGGAAGCCGAAACGCTCGCGGTGGCCCAGGCAGCGCGTGCGCCAGGCATCGCAGGTGCTGCGCGCGGCCGTCAGCGCCTTCAGGCTGGTGGCAACGTCGCCGGGCACCGCGATGTCGGCCGTGCGCAGCTTGCCGATCTCATAGGCGTCGGCGTCGATGTGCAGCACGCGGGCGAACGGCGCGAACTCGGCGAGCTTGCCGGTGGCGCGGTCGTCGAAACGCGCGCCGACCACGATCAGCAGATCGCATTCCTGGGTGGCCATGTTGGCCGCCCGCGTGCCGTGCATGCCCAGCATGCCCAGGTAGTGCGGATGGCTGGCCGGCAGCGCGCCCAGGCCGCGCAGCGTCAGCACGGTGGGGATCTTCGTGGCGTCGACGAACTGCCGGAAGGCTTCGACCGCATCGGCGATGCCGATGCCGCCGCCGCCGTAGATCAACGGTTTCTCGGCCCCGGCGATGGCCGCCAGCGCGTCGGCCAATTTCGCATCGTCCGGTGCCGGCAGCGGGTCGACACTGGCCGGCACGTGGTCGGGCAGATGCGAGGCATCGGCCATCTGCACGTCCTTCGGCAGATCGATCAGCACCGGGCCGGGACGTCCCTCGCGCGCGATGCGGAAGGCATCGGCAACGACCTGCGGCAGGTCGTCCACGCGCCGCACGATGAAGCTGTGCTTGACGATCGGCAGGGTCAGGCCGAACACGTCCAGTTCCTGGAACGCGTCCGTGCCCATCAGCGTGGTGGCGACCTGGCCGGTCAGGCAGACCATCGGCACCGAGTCCAGCATCGCGTCGGCGATGCCGGTCACCAGGTTCGACGCGCCAGGACCGGAGGTGGCCACGCAGACGCCGACCTTGCCGCTGGCGCGGGCATAGCCGTTGGCGGCCAGCGCCGCACCCTGTTCGTGGCGCACCAGGATGTGCTTCAGGCGCGAATCCACCAGCGCGTCATAGAACGGCATGATGGTGCCGCCGGGATAGCCGAACAGCGTGTCCACGCCCTCGGTTTCCAGGGCGTGGGCCAGCCAGCGGGCGCCATTGCGCGGAGCAGTGGCCGCAGCAGCGTTCATGCGGCGGCCTGCTCGTCTGTATCCGGTTGCGCGGCGTTGGCCTGCAGCCACACCATCTTCGCGCGCAGTTCCCTGCCGACCTTCTCGATCGGGTGGTCCTTGTCGGCCTGCTGGAACTTCTTGTAGTTCGGCAGGCCGGCGTCGTACTCGGCCTGCCAGTTGCGGGTGAAGGTGCCGTTCTGGATGTCGGTCAGCACGTCCTTCATGCGCGCCTTCACCGAGGCATCGATGACGCGCGGGCCGCTGACGAAATCGCCGTACTGCGCGGTTTCGGAGATGAACTCCAGCATGCGGGTGATGCCGCCTTCGTAGAACAGATCGACGATCAGCTTCAGTTCGTGCAGCACCTCGTAGTAGGCGATCTCCGGCTGGTAGCCTGCTTCCACCAGTGTCTCGAAGCCGGCCTGCACCAGCGACGACGCACCGCCGCACAGCACGGCCTGCTCGCCGAACAGGTCGGTCTCGGTCTCTTCCTTGAAGGTGGTCCTGATGATGTTGGCGCGCGCGCCGCCCAGGCCGCCGGCGTAGGCCAGCGCGAACTGCTCGGCCTTCCCGCTCGTGTCCTGGTGCACGGCGTAGATGCACGGCACACCGCGGCCGATCTCGTACTCGCGGCGCACCAGCGCACCCGGACCCTTGGGCGCCACCAGCACCACGTCCAGGTCGGCGCGCGGTTCGATCATGCCGAAGTGGACGTTCAAGCCGTGCGCGAACAACAGTACCGCGCCGTGCTTCATGTTCGGCGCCAGCACGTCGGCGTAGAGCTTCTTCTGCACCATGTCCGGCGTCAGCACCGCGACCAGGTCGGCGTCCTTCACCGCGTCGGCCGGCGCCTTGACCACGAAACCGTCCGCCTGCGCCTTCGCTTCGGTCGGGCCGCCCGGGCGCAGGCCGACGGTGACGTCGAAGCCGGAATCGCGCAGGTTGAGCGCATGCGCGCGGCCCTGGCTGCCGTAGCCTACGACGGCGATCTTGGGTTGCGGGAGAGCGTTGGCGGTGGTCATGGAGCGTGATTCCTGGAGGGTTGAGGAAAAGGGAAAGGCGCTTAAACA
This sequence comes from Pseudoxanthomonas sp. LH2527, assembly GCF_022539275.1. NCBI lineage: Bacteria > Pseudomonadati > Pseudomonadota > Gammaproteobacteria > Lysobacterales > Lysobacteraceae > Pseudoxanthomonas > Pseudoxanthomonas sp. LH2527. The sequence continues at coordinate 70,191 of NZ_JAKZBW010000009.1, forward strand.
AAAAACCCCGCACTTCTCAGTGCGGGGTTTCGCGAATCTGGCGTTGCTTGTTGCTTACACGCCGGTCCGTCCCGCAGTTGTGGGCGAGGTAATAAGGACGAGTACGAGAACGGGCGCCGCAGTGGGTGCGGTGAGGTCGGTCGTCGTGGGCGTGTGGCGCTGCAACATGCGGCAAGAGAAACATGCCGCTCGGAAGCGTGTCAAGCGATTCGGCGGGCTTTTCGACGATCGGATGATTTCACTCGATATGGTTGCAACTGAAACCGTGGAAAGCCAGCAGAATCAAGGCTTCCCACGTCGTCGCCGCATCGCTGGTTTTCATGCCCGAGTACCGCTCCAAGACCTCCACCCACGGCCGCAACATGGCCGGCGCCCGCGCGCTGTGGCGCGCCACCGGCATGAAGGACGAGGACTTCCACAAGCCCATCGTCGCCATCGCCAACTCGTTCACCCAGTTCGTGCCGGGCCACGTGCACCTCAAGGACCTCGGCCAGCTGGTCGCGCGCGAGATCGAGCGCGTCGGCGGCGTGGCCAAGGAGTTCGACACCATCGCCGTCGACGACGGCATCGCGATGGGCCACGACGGCATGCTGTATTCGCTGCCCTCGCGCGAGATCATCGCCGACTCGGTGGAGTACATGGTCAACGCGCACTGCGCCGACGCGCTGGTGTGCATCTCCAACTGCGACAAGATCACGCCGGGCATGCTGATGGCGGCCATGCGGTTGAACATCCCGACGGTGTTCGTGTCGGGTGGCCCGATGGAAGCTGGCAAGACGCGGCTGGCCGGTCACAAGCTCGACCTCGTCGATGCCATGGTCATGGCCGCCGACCCGAACGTGTCCGACGAAGAGGTCGCGGCCGTGGAGCGCAGCGCCTGCCCGACCTGTGGCTCGTGCAGCGGCATGTTCACCGCCAACTCGATGAACTGCCTGACCGAAGCCCTGGGCCTGGCGCTGCCGGGCAACGGTACCGTCGTCGCGACCCATGCCGACCGCGAACAGCTGTTCAAGCGCGCCGGCGTGGTGGCGGTGGAGCTGTGCCATCGCTGGTACGGCGGCGAAGACGCGAGCGCGCTGCCGCGTGGCATCGCCACGTTCGAGGCGTTCGAGAACGCGATGACGCTGGACATCGCGATGGGCGGTTCCACCAACACCATCCTGCACCTGCTGGCCGCAGCGCAGGAGGGAGAGGTGCCGTTCGACATGCGCGACATCGACCGGCTGTCGCGGCGCGTGCCGCAGCTGTGCAAGGTGGCGCCCAACACGCAGAAGTACCACATCGAGGACGTGCATCGCGCCGGCGGGATCATGGCGATCCTCGGCGAACTGGCCCGCGGCGGACTGCTGCACACCGGCGCCGCCACCGTGCATGCGAAGACGCTGGGCGACGCCATCGCCAAGTGGGACGTCACCCAAAACGACGACGACGCCGTGGCCACGTTCTACAAGGCGGGGCCGGCCGGCATTCCCACCCAGATCGCCTTCAGCCAGGCCACGCGCTGGCCGTCGCTGGACACCGACCGGGCCGAAGGCTGCATCCGCAGCGTCGAGCATGCGTTCTCGCACGAAGGCGGCCTGGCCGTGCTCTACGGCAATCTCGCGGTCGACGGCTGCGTGGTGAAGACGGCCGGCGTAGACGAATCGATCCACGTCTTCGAAGGCACGGCGCGCGTGTTTGAAAGCCAGGATGCGGCGGTGGCCGGCATTCTCGGTGACGAGGTGAAGGCCGGCGACGTGGTGGTGATCCGCTACGAAGGTCCCAAGGGCGGACCGGGCATGCAGGAAATGCTGTATCCGACCAGCTACCTGAAATCGAAAGGCCTCGGCAAGCAGTGCGCGCTGCTGACCGACGGCCGCTTCTCCGGCGGCACCTCGGGCCTGTCGATCGGGCATGCGTCGCCGGAAGCGGCGGCGGGCGGTGCCATCGGTCTGGTGCGCGATGGCGACCGCATCCGCATCGACATTCCGCAACGGTCGATCGAGCTGCGCGTGTCCGACGAGGAACTGGCCGCACGGCGCGCCGCACAGGACGCGACCGGCTGGAAGCCGGCACAGCCGCGCCCGCGCAAGGTCAGCACCGCCTTGAAGGCGTACGCCCTGCTCGCCACCAGCGCCGACAAGGGCGCGGTGCGTGACAAGGCCCTGCTGGATGCCGTCTGATACGCGGATGATCGCGCGCTTCGTCCTGTTCCTGCTGCTCACGCTCGCGGCGCTGCCCCTTTCCGCAAAGGAGGAAGCGCGTACGCCGTGGGTCGTCGCCACCTATGCCTATCCGCAGCGCGATCGCACAGCGGCGATCCAGCCGCTGGCCGACTACCTGGCCCGGCGCGGCCGCCATCCCGTGCAGGTCAAGGTCTTTCCGTCGCCGACCGCGCTGGTGCAGGCAATGCGCGATGGCCAGGCCGATGTCGCGGTGCCCAATCTGCATGGCTACCTGCAGACGCGTCGCGAGGTCGCACGGGTCACCACGTTGCCGGTGCCGCAGGTGCCGGCGTTGCAGGCGGACCGTTACCGCGCGGTGCTGGTGGCACGGCAGGTCGCGTCGCCCGCCGAGTTGAAGGCGAAGGCAGGCCAGTTGCGCCTCGTCTTGGTCGGTCGCGATTCGGCGTCCGGCGGCTTCGTGCCGGTGCAGTACCTGCGTGGCGAGGGACTCGATCCGGCCAAGGCCTTCGCGTCGGTCACGTACGCGGGTTCGCATGCAGCGGCATTGCAGGCGGTCGTCGACGGACGTGCCGATGTCGCCGCACTGGCCGGCGATGTCCATGACGCGTCGCGTCCGGACAACGTCAACGTGCTGTGGCGTTCCGATCCCATTCCACCCGGACCGCTGCTGTGCCGTGCGGCGACCGGCGTGCCGTGCCAGGCCATCGCCGCGTGGCTGTTGGAGGCGCATGCCGAGGCTCCGGACGTGATGGCCGCGCTGCGCGCCGGCTGGCCCGAATTCGGCGATGCCACGCGCTTCGTTCCGGCCGACATGGTCCGTGTGTCCGACGTGGCGCTCGGACAGGACTGAGTACCGGGCAGACCCGAACCGCATGCTCAATTCCTCTCTGCGCCGGCCGCTACCGGTAGACGGGGGAGAGAAAAATGGCGGCGACAGAAGACAGGCAGGCCGGGGGTACGAGCAGGGAAAGTGTCCTGCCGGACGCGCCGGTGGGACTGGTGCGGCTGGATGCCGCCGCACGCGTGGTGGCGGCCAACCGCGCCGCGTGGGACCTGCTGGCGCTGGCGCCCGATGCGGTGCTGGGGCAGCCCTGCGAATGCCTGTGGGGCCTGCCGGCCGCCGCGCTGCACGATGAAGAGGGCAGCTGGTGCGCACCGGGCGGCGATCCCGCGCGCCGCATCCGCTACCAGGCCGACCGCGACGGCGAGGGCTGGCTGCTGTCGCTTCCGCATCCGGAGACCGCCGCCCTGCTGCGCGATGCCGCGCGCCTGGCGAAGGGCGAGATTGCCGTCGCCGCCAGCCCGGCCTTGCGCGATATCGCACAACGCCTGGCCGACGCCGCCACCGAGCGTGCGCTGCTGGAGCGCATCGGCGGCCTGCTGGGTGGCTGCGATCTGGATCTCGCGCTGCCCGATGCGCAGGCCGCGCACCCGTTGTCGCGGCAGATCGCCGCCGGCTTCGGCAACCTCGCCGAGGCCATCCGCCAGGCCGTGGCGTTGTCGGTGCAGGTAGCGGCGGAAGTGCCGCATCTGGTCGGCGACAACGATGAACTGCTGGACCAGTCGCAGGCGCAGGTCGCCGCGCTGGACACCGTGCTCGACGCGACCCGGCGCCTGCTGCAGGGCTTGCAGGGCGCGGGCGAGGAACTGCAGGCGGTGATCGGCGTGGCAGCCAGCGCCGACGCCAGCGCGCGCCAGGGCATGGAAGCCGCACGCCAGCTGGGCGATGCGATGCGCGAAGTCGAGCGTCGCTCCGCCCGTGCCGGCGACGTCATCGAAGTCATCGACGCGGTGGCCTTCCAGACCAACATCCTGTCGATCAACGCCAGCATCGAAGCCGCCCGCGCCGGCCCGGCGGGACGCGGCTTCGCCGTGGTCGCCACCGAGATCCGCCGGCTGGCCGAACAGGCCGCCGCCGCGGCACGCGACGTCCGCGTGATCCTTGACGAAAGCGGGCGAGCGCTCGGCGAAACCGCGGCATCGGCCGAAGCGACCGGCCACGTGCTCGGCGGCATCGGTGACCTGCTGGCGCGCGCGAGCCGGGCGATGGAATCGGTGGTCGAGCGGGTGTCGGCGCAGGACGACGAGATCACCGCCATCGATGCCGCCGTCGAACGCGTGGCGGCGCTGAGCCGCAGCAACCTGGAACACGCCGGCCATGTCGCCGCGCGCGGCACCGCGCTGGCGCAGGGCACCGACACCTTGCGCGATTGCGTGGGCCTGTTCCGGCTGCCGGCCGATCCGCTCGGCCATCGCCGCCATGCCCGCGTCCGCGATCTGGCGCAGGCCGCCGCGGTCCGCATCGGCCAGGCGCTGGCGCAGGAGCTGCATGAGGGACGCATCGAGGCGGACGGCCTGTTCTCCCGCGACTACACGCCGGTACCCGGGGTGGAGCCGGCCAAGTTCACCACCGCCTTCGACGCCCTCTGCGACGAACTGCTGCCGCCGCTGCAGGAGCCGGTCGCGGCCCGGCACCCCTGGATCGTCTTCGCCATCTGCGCCAACCCGGACGGCTACGTGCCGACGCACAACCTGCGCTTCACCCAGCCGCTCACCGGCGACCGCGCGGTGGACCTGGTGGGCAACCGCACCAAGCGCATCTTCGCCGACCGCGTCGGCCGCAGCGTCGGCGCGCATACCGACGCCTACCGCCTGCAGGTGTACCGGCGGGACACCGGGCAGATCATGTTCGACCTCTCGGTCCCCGTGTTCGTCGATGGGCGGCACTGGGGCGGCTTCCGCGTGGGCTACACGCTGGAATGAACTCGCCTGCCCGGCGTTTGTGCTCTAATTCGCCCCGAAGCGGGGGTATCGCCGGCCGGGCCGGTGATTGAGACAGACCCTTCGAACCTGATCCGGTTGAGACCGGCGTAGGGAAGCTTCGCAGGCTGCGCCGTGTTGCCGTGTCGTCCCTCGTGGGCCCGCCATCCGTCCGTCGCCGCGCCGCCGCTTCGTCCGTGATGCGATTCCCTCGCGTCGCATTATGCGAATCCCTCGCAAGAGCCCGCACATCCAGGTGCGGGGATTCAAAAGGACGATGCCGATGAATGCCATTCCCAAGCCCGCCACCGATCTGCTGCAGCAGACCGGGCAACTTTCCGAATCCGTGACCCGGCCGATCCCCGGCTCGCGCAAGATCTTCGTGCAGGGCTCGCGCGCCGACCTGCAGGTGCCGATGCGCGAGATCGCGCTGACCCAGACGCCCACCATCTTCGGCGGCGAAGACAATCCGCCGGTCACCGTCTACGACACCTCCGGTCCGTATACCGATCCGGCCGCGACCATCGACCTGGCCGCCGGCCTGCCGGCGCTGCGTGCGAAGTGGATCGAGGAGCGCGGCGACACCGAACAGTTGCCGGCGCTCAGCTCCGAGTTCGGCCGTTCGCGCGAGACCAACGCCAAGCTCGACAGCGTGCGCTTCCCGGGCCGCATCCTGCCGCGCCGCGCCAAGGCCGGCGCCAACGTCAGCCAGATGCACTACGCCCGGCGCGGCATCGTCACGCCGGAGATGGAATACGTGGCCATCCGCGAGAACCAGCGGCTGGATGCGGTGCGCGATGCGATGCTGCTGAAGCAGCATCCTGGCGAGGCGTTCGGCGCCAGCATCCAGAAGTTCATCACGCCGGAATTCGTGCGCGACGAGATCGCGCGCGGCCGCGCCATCCTGCCCAACAACATCAACCACCCGGAAAGCGAGCCGATGATCATCGGCCGCAACTTCCTGACCAAGATCAACGCCAATATCGGCAACTCCGCGGTATCGTCCGGCATCGCCGAGGAAGTGGAGAAGCTGGTGTGGTCGATCCGCTGGGGCGGCGACACGGTGATGGACTTGTCCACCGGCAAGCACATCCACGAAACGCGCGAGTGGATCATCCGCAACTCGCCGGTGCCGATCGGCACGGTGCCGATCTACCAGGCGCTGGAAAAGGTCGACGGCCGTGCCGAGGCGCTGACCTGGGAGATCTTCCGCGACACGCTGATCGAGCAGGCCGAGCAGGGCGTGGACTACTTCACCATCCACGCCGGCGTGCTGCTGCGCCACGTGCCGCTGACGGCCAAGCGGGTGACCGGCATTGTCTCGCGTGGCGGTTCGATCATGGCCAAGTGGTGCCTGGCGCACCACAAGGAGAACTTCCTCTACACGCACTTCGAGGACATCTGCGAGATCATGAAGGCCTACGACGTGGCCTTCTCGCTGGGCGATGGCTTGCGTCCGGGCTGCATCGCCGATGCCAACGACGCCGCGCAGTTCGGTGAACTGGAAGCGCTGGGCGAGCTGACCAAGATCGCGTGGAAGCACGACGTGCAGTGCATGATCGAAGGCCCCGGCCACGTGCCGATGCAGCTGATCAAGGAGAACATGGACAAGCAGCTGCGCGAGTGCGGCGAGGCGCCGTTCTATACGCTCGGCCCGCTGACCACCGACATCGCGCCCGGCTACGACCACATCACCAGCGCGATCGGCGCGGCGATGATCGGCTGGTACGGCACGGCGATGCTCTGCTACGTCACGCCGAAGGAACACCTGGGCCTGCCCAACCGCCAGGACGTGCGCGACGGCATCATGGCGTACAAGATCGCGGCGCATGCGGCCGACCTGGCCAAGGGCCATCCCGGTGCGCAGGTGCGCGACAACGCATTGAGCAAGGCGCGCTTCGAATTCCGCTGGGAGGACCAGTTCCACCTCGGCCTGGATCCGGAAAAGGCCAAGGAATTCCATGACGAGACGCTGCCGAAGGACGCGCACAAGCTGGCGCACTTCTGTTCCATGTGCGGGCCGCATTTCTGCTCGATGAAGATCACCCAGGATGTGCGCGACTACGCCGCCGAGCATGGGGTGGAGGAGCAGGCGGCGCTGGAGGCCGGCATGGCGGAGAAGTCGGCGGAGTTCCTGGCGCAAGGTGCGCAGGTGTATCGTCAGGGCTGATCCGGCCGGGCGGGACGCATCCGGCCGGGGCCGGCACGCGTAGTGTTCACGGGACGTGCGCCATCATGGCGGCGTCCCCGACAGGAGAACGATCATGGCCCGATTCGCCCGCAATGCCGGCCGCTGGATGCTGGCCGCCGGTGTCCTTCTACTCGCCGCTTGCGCCACCGGTCCGCGCGTCACCAGTGACGTGGACCCGTCCGCCAACTTCGGCCAGTACCGCAGCTTCGCTTTCTATTCGCCACTGGCGATCGAAGGGCAGGGGTATGCCACGCTGACCAGCGGCCGCACCAAGGACGCCGCGCGCAGGCAGATGGAATCGCGCGGTTATGTCTACGACGAGACCTCGCCCGACCTGTGGGTGAACCTCAACGCTTACATGCAGGAAAAGACCGACGTGGTGAACACGCCGGAGGTCGATTACGACTATTACTACAGCTACCGCGCGCGCCGCTATGTGTCGGTGCCGTACTGGCGCGACCGCACCGACGTGTACACGTACACCGAAGGCACCTTGAACGTGGACCTGGTGGATGCGAAGCAGAACCGCCTGGTCTGGACCGGCGTGGCGGTCGGCCGCGTGGGCCGCACCAAGCCGGAAGAACGCGGCGCGAAGATCGATGCGGCAGTGGCGGAGATTTTCCTGCGCTATCCGTACCGTGCCGGCAGCGGCACGCCGGCGGCGACGCCGTGAAGGGCAGCGGTCCGGGCATCGCCAAGGCCGGTATCGGCTTCGGCACGGCGCTGGCCATCACCATTTCGTGGAGCGCCAACAAGTCGCTGCTGTGGGCGGTGATCCATGGCCTGCTGTCGTGGATCTACGTGGTCTATTACGCACTGGTGTACCACTTCAAATGAGTGCCGCCGCGTGACGACACCTCTGCGTTGGCTGCGCTGGCTGGTGACCGCGCGGCGTCACCCCTGCGCCTTCCTGCTGATCGTGCAGCTGGCCGGCATTCTGCTGTACCCGGTCATGGAAGACACGCCGGCCGGCCGCGCGCTGTTCGGCGCCTTCGGCATCCTGGTGCTGGCGCTGGCCCTGTGGGTGGTCAACCGCAGCGCAGCGGTGAACTGGGTCGCGTGGTCGCTGGCCATTCCGTCCGTCCTGCTGTCGGTGTTCGCGGCGGTCTTCGACGTGCAGGCGCTGTGGATCTACGCCCATCTGCTGGAAAGCGGCCTGTACTTCTACACCGCCGGCAGCCTGATCGCCTACATGCTGCAGGACCATTCGGTCAGCAGCGACGAACTGTTCGCGGCGGGCGCGACCTTCACGCTGCTGGCGTGGGCCTTCGCGTTCGCCTTTTCGGTGTGCCAGCAGTGGTATCCGGGCAGCTTCACCGCCGCGGTGGATCCGCAATCGCCGCGCAGTTGGATGGAACTGCTGTTCCTGAGCTTCAGCCTGTTGTCGGGCGTGGGCCTGAGCGACGTGGTGCCGATCCTGCCGCAGGCCCGCGCGCTGGTGATGCTGGAGCAGTTCGCCGGCGTGATGTACATCGCCGTGGTGGTGTCGCGCCTGATCGGCCTGACCATCCTGAAATCGCCCGCGCGCAAGGCGGAGTGAGCTTCTTCGCGAGATAAAAAATTCGCGCCTTGCGGCGCGAATGTTGGAGCTCGTGTAGTAGGACGTCGGCGAGAGAGAGAGTTGCCTGTGATGCTCCCGTTCAGGGCGAGCACGAGGGTCACTGTAAAATGCACCGCGACGGTGCGCTTTCCCCGTACTGCCTTGGCACTTTGCCGAATCTGCCGGATCGCTTGGCCCGACGCGCTGCAGGCATTAAGGCACATGACGGACCCTGGACGACAGCGCAGCATTCGCTCCCGATGAGATCCCCCGACTCCGCCGCTCCACCGCCAGGCGATCGCCTGAAGGTGGGGGAATGCCTGGTTGATGTGCCGCTGCGTGAAATCCACGCACCGGGCGCGCGCCGGCCTGCGCGCATCACGCCGAAGTCGATGGGCGTGCTGCGCGTGCTGGCGGAGAATCCGGGGCGGGTGGTCACCCGGGAGGCGCTGCTGGCGGCCGTGTGGCCCGATACGTTGCCGACCAACGACGTGGTCACCCAGGCCGTCACGCAACTGCGCAAGGCTTTCGGTGAGCGTGCGGAGGGCCCGCGTTACATCGAGACCATCGCCAAGAGCGGTTATCGCCTGCTGGTGGACGTGGAATGGCTGCCGCGCGAGGCCGACGAGAACGCGGTGGCCGAGCAGATGGACCCCGGCAGTGACGCCGCGCCGGCGCCCGTCCAGGTGGAGCCGGCGCCCGCGACGGCGGTGGGCGCCGACGCGCGCCACGCGCTGCTGTTCCGGCGCTGGCGATGGGGGCTGGGACTGGGCGTGCTGGCGATCGCCTGCATGGCGGCCGCGCTCTGGTGGTCGGGAGCCCGCCGCCCCCAGCTTGGCGCGCAGGACGAGGTGACCGCGTTGCTGCCGGCGGCCAGGCCGTACCGGCTGATCACCTCGGCGCCGGGATTCGAGATGTCGCCCACCTTGTCGCCGGACGGCTCGCAGGTCGCCTACCTGTCCAGCATGACCGAGGAACTGGCGGGCACCGCGATCCTGGTGCAGACCACCGAACCGGCCCAGCCTCGCACGCTTACGTTCCCGCCGGAAGGCGCCTGGGACACCAACCCCGAGTGGTCGCCCAGCGGCCGCGAGATCGCCTTCCTGCGCCGCTCGCCCGGTGAGGACTGCCGCATCATGGCGGTCCAGGCCAGCGGCGGCGAGCCGCGCGTGCTGGGCCAATGCGACCCGCACAACCGGCCCTCGTTCGACTGGACGCCCGACGGCAACGGCCTGGTGTTCAGCAGCCCCTTGAGTGGCGACGGCGAACCGGGGCTGCGCCTGCTCGACCTGGCGACCGGCCGTCGGCGCGCACTTGATTACGGCGCCAGCGCGCAGGACGTGGATACCGCGCCGCGCTTCTCGCCGGACGGACAGTGGATCGCGTTCATCCGCAACACGCCGTTGGGCGACCTGTGGCGGATTCCCGCCGGCGGAGGACGCGCCGAGCGCCTGACCCACCAGCGCGCGGAGCTGCGCGGATGGGACTGGACCTCCGACGGCAAGGCCATCGTCTTCGGCCGTCGGGTGGACGGCCACACGCGCCTGTACCGGCTCGACCTGTCGACACGGACCCTCAACGACCTGGGGATCGAGGACGCCCAGGCGCCCGCCGTCGCCGCGCAGGCCAACCAGCTGGCCTTCGTGCAGCGCAAGCCGCAGTTCGGTCTGTACCGCATTGGCGATGCCGCCGACGGCGGGGTGCGGCCCTTGCAGCGCCTGTTCCCGTCCTCGGGCCGCGACTCGCTGCCGTCGGTGGCGCCGGATGGTCGGCAGATCGCGTTCACGTCCGACCGCTCAGGCGAATACGCGCTGTGGTGGGCCGACATGGAGCGGCCTGCGTCGTTGCGGCTGATCGAAGGCATCCGCCCCGAATCCCGCCATCTGCCGGCCTGGTCCCCGGACAGCGGCCGGCTGCTGGCGATCGGCACCGATGCCAGGGGCCACTACGGCCTGCACGAACTCGAACCCGGCAGCGGCCAGTTGCGTCCGCTGCCGGTACCGGTGCCCGCCGGGGACCTGCTGTTCGCCACCTACATGCCGGACCCCGACCACGTGCTGGTGGTCGCCGGGAACGGCGACGGCCAGCAGCTGGTGCTGTTCGACCGCCGGAGCAGCCCGTGGCGGCGCCTGGCCACCATCGAAGGCGTGTCGTTCGCGCGCCCTGACCTGGCGCAGGGCCGGGTGTTGTTCACCCGGCTCGCCCGCGATGGCCTGTGGCAGTCGGACCTGGACCTGACCGCCGCCAGCATCCGCCAGGTCGATGGCAGCCGCCCCGCCAGCCAGCGTTACCGGACCTGGACGGTGACCGAGGATGGCCAGATCGAATACCTCGAACAACTGCCCGGGTGCTACGTCAGCCTGCGCCACATCGGCGTCGGGCGCGCCCACGCACCGCCGCGGTGCCTGGAGCCCACCCACCTGGCCACCGTCAACGGATTCAGCGCACATGCGCGCGAACGTGTGACCTACGTCTCGATGGCCGTCGTGGACGGCTCCGACATCGGCTTCCTGTCGCTGGATCCTGCGCCGCCGCGCACGGGTGGCGGCTTCCGCTAACTGCTTGGCGCGCAAGAAGAAGTTTCCTTCGTAACTTTATCGGAACCGCGTTCGGCAAGATTTCGTCGACATTTCCGACAAACTTCCTGCCTGTCCCCGCCCCGACACGGCACATCACGTCCACACGTCATGCAAAGTGGAACGACCGATGGAGCAAACATGGTGGGCCGACCGCGGACAGCTGGTCCGGCTGGACGCGCTGGAAGGGGCGGCATCGAGCGGCTGTGTCGCGGTGTCGCGGCTGGGGGGCGCGCAGGCGGGCGGTGACCTGTTCACGATATGGGTGCAGTTGCGCGGCGCCTCCTGGGTCGAGTCCAAGGAAGGACGTTTCCGCCTGCGGCGCGGACAGTGGATCGCACTGGATCGCGATTCCAAGCCGCTGGTCCAGAGTGATCGCCACGGGCTGTGCCTGGGCATCGTGCTGAGCAGCGACGGGGTGAAGGCGATGGCCCGGTTCGCCGATGGGCCGCTGTATTCCGGTCGCGGCCGGCTGAACCGCCGCGACGCGCTGACCCTGCTGCGCCTGTGGCGGGCGGCTTCGGAACGCGGCGCCGACGGCGCCGATGCTTACGCACTACGTCCATTGCTGCTGCATGTCGCCGCCGTCCAACAGGAACTCGACCGCTACATCCAGCGTTGCCCGGGCCGCTCGCGCTCGCGCAAGCGCCAGGTGTTCGGCCGCCTGCAACGCGCACGCCTCTATCTGGAAGGCAATTGCGACCGCGTGGTCCGCATCAGCGAACTGGCGGAACTGACCAGCTTCTCGAGCTGGTACTTCTCGCGCACGTTCTACAGCCTGTACGACGAAAGCCCGCAGGCGGCCGCGGCGCGCCTGCGGCTTGAACACGCGGCGGACCTGCTGCGCAGCACGTCGATGATGGTGGGCGAGGTGGCGGCGGCGTCGGGCTTCGACAACTGCTGCAGTTTCGCGCGCGCATTCCGGGCGCGCTTCGGCACGTCCGCCAGCCGCTATCGCACCGCCTCGTTGGCGTCGAGGACAGACTCGGCAAAGTCATCGGGCGTCGGCCGCAAAGCGGTGTTGAAGACTGGAACGTAAGTTTGCAAGGCGTTTTAACACGCCCATAACGCAACACGTTCCTCTGAGGAGAGATTGAATGAACCACCGCAATTCGCGTCGTGCGATGCGGGTCGGCATGCTGCCGGCCGGTATCGCCATCGCACTGATCCCGGCGTTCGCCAGCGCGCAGGAAGCCACCGCTGAGACTTCCAGCACGACCACGCTGGACCGCCTGGAAGTGACCGGCTCGCGCATCCGCGGCGCCGACATGGAGACGCAGCAGCCGATCATCACGCTGAGCCGCCAGGACATCGAGAAGCAGGGCTTCACCTCGGTCGCCGACATCCTGCAGAACCTGACGTCCGCCGGTTCGCCGGCGATCTCGCGCTCCGACGCGCTGGCCTCCGGCGAGAACGTGGGTGGTTACTACATCGACATCCGCAACCTGGGTGCGCAGCGCACGCTGATCCTGCTCAACGGCAAGCGCCTGGGTGCGACGACGGCCGGCTTCCAGGACCTGAGCCAGGTCCCGATGTCGGCCATCGACCGCGTCGAGATCCTGAAGGACGGCGCCTCGGCGATCTACGGTTCGGACGCCATCGCGGCCGTGGTCAACGTGATCACCCGCAAGCGCTTCGACGGCGCCGAAGCCGAGGCCTATTTCGGCCAGTACAGCGAAGGCGACGGCGAGACGCAGACCTATTCGTTCACCACCGGCTCGACCAACGACCGCGGTGGCACCACGCTATCGGTCGAGTACTCCAAGCAGGAGCCTGTGTTCGCGCGTGACCGCTGGTTCTCGAAGGACGGCAACGCCGGTCCGGATTACCCGGGTTCGGGTTGGAGCCCGGTCAGCCAGAACGGTTCCTGGTTCGGTCCCTGCGGCCCGGGTGGCGCTGACGACTGGTGCACCCTGCGTGACGGCGGCGACCCGACCAATGCCGCCGACTACGTGCCGCACAGCGCCGCGTACAACGCCAATGCCAACCTGCAGATGATGCTGATGACCGGCATCGAGCGTCGTTCGGTGTTCGCGAACTCGAACTACGACGTGACCGACAACATCACGTTCAACGCCGACATCCTGTACAACCACCGCATCACCGACCAGCAGATCGCCGGCTATCCGTACCAGTCGGCCGCGTTCGGCACGCCGATCTCCGGCGACAGTGCGTTCAACCCGCTGCCGGGCACGGACATCGACTTCCGCCGCCGCCTGTGGGAAGTGCCGCGCACCACCCGCAGCGAGCTGGAAACCTACCGCTTCGCCGGTGGCTTCTCGGGCTTCTTCGAGACCGGCAGCAAGACCTGGGACTGGGATGTCGGTGCGCTGATCAACCGCAACAACACCACCAAGACCGGTCATGGCGACATGAGCCTGATCGCGTCGCGCCAGGCGCTGGGTCCGTCGTTCATCAACGCCGACGGCGTCGCCCAGTGCGGTACCGCGGCCGATCCGATCGCGCTGAGCGCCTGCCGCCCGTGGAACCCGCTGCTGCCGAACGGCGTGGCCGGCCAGGGTTCGCTGGCCGATCCGGACCTGCAGCGCTTCCTGTTCCCGTACTACACCGACACCGGCACCACCCGCACCACCAGCTACACCGCCAACCTCGCCGGTTCGCTGTTCGAACTGCCGGCTGGTGAAGTGGGCATCGCCGTGGGCGTCGAGCACCGTCGCGAGCAGGGCCGTTTCGTGCCGGACGCGTTCGCGCAGTCGGGCGAGAGCACCGGCCTGGCGGCCACGACCACCGAAGGCGATTACTCGCTGGACGAGGTCTACATGGAGCTCAATATCCCGGTGCTGTCGGACATGGCGTTCGCCAAGGAACTGACCTTCAACCTGGCCAGCCGCTACTCGGACTACAGCAACTTCGGTGACACGCTGAACAGCAAGTTCGGCTTCACCTGGCGCCCGATGGACGAGCTGCTGGTCCGCGGCACCTACGCCGAAGGCTTCCGCGCGCCGACGATCTCCGACCTGTACGGCGGCATCGGCAGCAGCTTCGAGTCGTACACCGATCCCTGCGGCGTGGGCGCGGTGAACAGCGTCAACGGCAACGCGGCGTGCTCCGGCGCGGGCGTTCCGCTGGGCTACGTGCAGCTGGGCCAAGGCCTGGTGCCTTGCACGGCGTATCCGTGCCAGACCCCGGACCAGTTCATCAGCGGTTCGGACCCGAACCTGCTGCCGGAAACCTCCGAGAGCCGCACCGTCGGCATCGTGTGGAGCCCGCGTTGGGTGCAGGGCCTGGACATCTCGCTGGACTGGTACAACTACCAGCTCACCGACATGATCATCGAGGACAGCGTCGACCGCATCCTGCGTGACTGCTACGTGCTGGGCAACGCCGCGCGCTGCAACGGCGTGGTGCGCGCCGCCGACGGCCACATCACCGACCTGTTCTACGGCCTGGCCAACCTGGGCGCGATGGAAACGGAAGGCTGGGACCTGGGCGTCAAGTACCGCCTGCCGGAACTGTCCGTCGGCCAGTTCGCCATCGACTGGCAGAGCTCCTACGTCAGCAAGTACGACGAAGCCGGCGAGAACAGCGCGGGCGAGCCGATCACCATCGGCCGCGTCGGCGAGCCGGGCATCTTCCGCGTACGCTCCAACCTGGGCGTGAGCTGGGAGAAGAACAGCTTCGGCATGGCGTACACCGCGCGCTACTACTCGGGCATGAACGAAGCCTGCGTCGCCGGCCGTCCCTGCAACGACCCGGACCGTTACCAGAACGGCGAAGGCGCCGCTCAGCGCCAGACCGGTTCCAACACGTTCCATGACGTGCAGTTCAGCTGGAAGGCGCCGTGGAATGCCACGATCGCCATTGGTGCCAACAACGTGTTCGACCACCGCGGTCCGGTGATGTTCACCTCGCCGAACAGCGACTTCGCCTACTACGGCGGCTTCGACATCGGTCGCTACATGTACATGAAGTACCAGCAGCGCTTCTGATCCCGTCGGGATCACGCACTGTCGTTCCAGACCACGGCCCCGCAAGGGGCCGTGGTTTTTTGTGCCCGGCCCGTGACGCAAAAAAAAGAAGGCCGCCCAGGGCGGCCTTCTCGTCCACGAGCGCGTTGCCGCGCCGGGGCTCAGAACTTGTGCTTTTCGTCTTCCGGCTGCGCGGCCTGGCGGGCGATGGCGTCGACCAGCACGGCCTTGGCTTCGGCGGCGTTGCCCCAGCCGTCGAGCTTGACCCACTTGCCCTTCTCCAGGTCCTTGTAGTGCTCGAAGAAGTGGCCGATGCGCTCCAGCCAGTGCGGGCTGACCTGGTCGATGTCGCTGATGTGGCTGTAGCCGGCGAACACCTTGTCCACCGGCACGGCCAGCAGCTTCTCGTCGCTGCCGGCTTCGTCGCTCATGCGCAGCACGCCGACCGGGCGGCAGCGGATCACCGAGCCGGGGATCAGCGGCAGCGGCAGCACCACCAGCACGTCGGCCGGGTCGCCGTCGCCGCAGAGGGTGTGCGGCACGTAGCCGTAGTTGCAGGGGTAGCGCATGGGCGTGGAGAGGATGCGGTCGACGAAGATCGCGCCGCTGGCCTTGTCCACTTCGTACTTCACCGGCTCGGCATCCTTGGGGATCTCGATGATGACGTTGATTTCGTCCGGCGGGTTCTTGCCGGCGCTGACCAGATCCAGGCCCATTGCGTGCTCCGAGGGGGTGCGGTGATTGAGGGCCGGCATTTTACGCGCTTGGCTGCTGCGGCGCAGCAGGACGATGGGCGCGGTGGCCGGCCGTCGGCGCCGGCGGCGTGATTCAGGCTGTCCTTCAGCTTGCCGGGCCTAGAATCCGCCGCCCATGACGCCTCTCCGTGCCGCCGCCGGCCTGCTGCTGACGGGGCTGGCCCTTGCCAGCCCGGATGCGGCCGCGCGGACGGTGTACCGCTGCGTGCAGGGCGGGACGGTCAGCCTGGCGACCGCGCCGGAGCCGGGCTCGAAGTGCGCCGCCAAGGAGATCGACGACAACGCCGTCAGCACGCCCAACCTGTGGGGATCGATGGGCGTGTTCAGCGGCACGCTGTACGAGCGCGAGCAGGACGGGCAGAAGGTGTATTCCACCCGCAACCTGCCCGGTTCCACGCCGTACCTGAAGTTCACCGTGCAGACCCCGCCCGGCGAGCCGGCGCATCCCGGCCTGGGCCGGGTGGGCAAACCGCGGCTGGACCGCTACCCGAGCGAGTTCAAGGCCGCGTCGCGCCGGACCGGCGTGGACGACGCCTGGCTTCGCGCGGTGGCGCATGCGGAAAGCGACTTCGACGCCAAGGCGGTGTCGCCGAAGGGCGCGATGGGCGTGATGCAGCTGATGCCGGAGGTGGCGAAGGAATACGGTGTGGCCGACCCGTTCTCCTCCAGCCAGTCCATCGACGCCGGTGCGCGCCACCTGGGCCTCTTGATGAAGCGCTACAAGGGCGACCTGACGCTGGTGGCCGCTGCCTACAACGCGGGCATCGGCACGGTGTCGCGCTATGGCGGCGTGCCACCTTATGCCGAAACGCAGGAATACGTCTCCAAGGTCACCGCGCTGTACGAGCTGTACCTGCGCGCGCTGGGCCGCAAGCAGGCGCCGGAGCGGCCGGCGCTCTGAGCGGCAACGTCGGCTGCGCCGGCGTCCGCCTTCACCTCGCGTCCGCAGCCGCGCGCCTAGCGTGTGGCGGTGGCCCGGCCTTCGTCTGCCGGGCAGGAGCCCGTCATGAAGCACCGCCGCGTATTCAGCGCCCCCTCCGTCGCCGTCGCCGAAGCCGCCCTGCGGCGTGCCGTCGGCGCGGGCATCGCCCCCGACCATGCCGCCCTGATCGGGCGTCCGGAGACCGAAGTCCGTGACGTGCCCGACCACGAGAAGGAAGCCGCCCCGACCGACTTCAGGCCGGCCGCCGTGCGTGGCCTGGTCGGTGGCGCCGTGCTCGGCCTGCTGCTGGGCGGTGCCGCGATGCTGGTACCTGCGGTCGGCATCCATCCCGCCGGTGTGGCCGTGTGCGTCGTGATCGGCGGCTGCGTGGGCATGTGGGCGGCGTCGCTCGCCGGCTCGGCGGTGCCCAGCGAAGTCCGTCGCGACTATGAGGCGCAGCTCGAGGTCGGGCAGGTGCTGCTGGTCATCGACGACGAGGACGAGGCGCGGCTGGCGCAGGCCACGGCGGCGGTGCTGGCGACCCCCGGCGTTGCGCGCCTGCAGGTGCTGCCGCACGGCCTGCTGCAGTAGCGCCGACCGCGACGTATCATCGCCACCACACCGGAAGAGGACGGGCGCATGCGTCGTTGGGCGATCACGGGAATGCTGTTCTTCGCGGGCACGGCACTGGCATCGGATACGGCGCAGTGGGAGAAGTTCGGCGCCGACCTGCCCACCGGCCCCGTGGTGCCGCTGGCCAGCGCACTGGCCGATCCTGCCGCGCACGTGGGACAGGCCAGGGTGTTCAGCGGCCGCGTCGTCGACGTCTGCCAGAAGAAGGGCTGCTGGGTGATGCTGGAAGACGAGGGGCAGGGCGCCCGCGTGCTGCTCGGCGACCATGACTTCTACGTGCCCAAGGACGTGCGCGGCCAGGCCCAGGTGCATGGCGTGCTGTCGCGGGTCGAACTGTCGCCGGACGCGCAGCGGCATACCGCGCAGGAAACCTCCGGCGCCGCGGTGCCGGCCGTGGAGTACCGCATCGTCGCCGACGGCGTGCAGGTGCTGGCCGACGATCCCGGCGCCTGACCCGTACCCTCAGGCGAGCAGGCGCTCGGAAGCAATGACGTGCCTGCCCGGCGGTGCATCCAGCGCCGCCTGCAGCAGCGCATCGGCAACCCGTTCGGCGGGGACGATGCGGTAACGCCGCGGCAGCACCCCGTCCAGCGCACCCATCACG
Source organism: Pseudoxanthomonas sp. LH2527 (assembly GCF_022539275.1). Taxonomy (NCBI): domain Bacteria; kingdom Pseudomonadati; phylum Pseudomonadota; class Gammaproteobacteria; order Lysobacterales; family Lysobacteraceae; genus Pseudoxanthomonas; species Pseudoxanthomonas sp. LH2527. Next base: position 88,266 of record NZ_JAKZBW010000009.1, read on the forward strand.
CGCAACGCAATCCGTTCGCCGCCGCGATGTTGCCTGCGCTCGCCGCCCAGCAGTCCCGGCCGCAGCAGCGTCAGCGACGCGAAACCTAGGGCGCCCAGCGCCTGTTCCACCTCGCCCTTGGTGCGCGAGTAGAAGAGGCGCGAATCCGCATCCGCCCCCATCGCCGACACCAGCACGAACGTCGTGGCGCCGTGTGCATGCGCCTGCCGTGCGATCGCCAGCGGATAGTCGTGATCCACCCGGCGGAAGGCGTCCTGCGAGCCGGCATCGCGGATCGTCGTGCCCAGTGCGCAGGCCACCGCGTCCACGCGCCACCAGTCGGCGTCGGCGGGCAGCGTGTCGAAGTCCACCACCGGATTCACCAGCTTCGGATGCGGTGCGAGCGGCCGGCGCGTGGGCGCGACGACCTGCTGCACGCGTGGGGAGGCGAGCGCGCGTTGCAAGGCGGCCTCGCCGACCAGGCCGGTGGCACCGACCAGCATCAGACGTGTCATGGGGTACGCCTCATCGGCGGGAAGACCCTGCCATCTTGCCAGTCCCGCCGCAGGGGCGCGCACGGCATCGGTTACCCTGCCACGACGGGCGCGGCCCGCTGACACGGGACTCCTGCATGCACCGCCTCGCCATTCCGGCTTCGACCCTTGCCATGGACACCGGTCGATGAACCTGCCGCTCCACTACGGTGTGCTCGGGGCGCTGGAAGCCGGGCTGATCGCGCTGCTGATCGGCCTGCTGTGTTTCCTGTTCTGGAATGCGCTGTGCGTGCGGATGCGCTGGTCGATGGGCCATGCGATCGGCTGGTCGTGCCTGTCCGCCGTGGTCATCGGTGCAGGCGTGGACATCTGGAACATGTTCTACCTGGGCATCGCGCGCCTGGAATCGCCGCTCTACGCGCGCATCGCCCTGCAGGGCATCCACGATCCCGACGGTCTGGGCTCGCGTGTCGTGCTGGAAATCGCCGGCGCGTTGACCGGCGTGGTGCTGGGTTGGCAATGGTTCAGCAAAAAAACCGATGACGCCGCGGCAGCGAAAAGCACCGAAAAAACGGATGCGTAACACCAAAACCTGCGCGACATCACGCATTGGACGCGGCGCAGACGCCGTGCTCACGGGCGCCTAACACCGGGCTAGCCGATGGCGGATTCGGCGTGGTTAAGCACGCGTGCACGTTCATGTCGCGCCGCAAATTTCGTTCAGAACGCCGGCGGCAAGGTGGGGCCGTGCGCAATCGGACGCACTCCCACAGAACGGAGCACTGACATGACGAACAACAACCGCAAGCCGCTGATCGCCCTGGTCGCCCTGAGCGCTGCGCTGGCCATGCCGCTGGCCTTCGCGCAGGAAAAGACCGATGACGGCATGCAGGAGCAGCAGACAGAGCAGAGCGCCGAACAGGCCACGGGCTCGGCCACCACGCCGACGCAGAGCACCGATGCCGGTGCCACCCAGGCCAAGCAGGGCTGGGCGGACGTCGACACCAACGCCGACGGCAACATCAGCAAGGACGAAGCCGCTGCCAACCCGGGCCTGAGCCAGGTGTTCGACCAGGCCGATGCCAACGCCGATGGTTCGCTGACCGCCGACGAGTACAAGGCGTTCGTGAGCAAGAACTACGGCGACCAGCAGAAGTAAGCATCGCTGCCAGACGGGATGACGCCGCGCATGCCGCGTGATGCGCCGCCGTCACCCACCGGAAGGGGCGGCCTTTCGTGCCGCCCCTTCCACTTCCCCACACCCATCCCACCGGAGGCATCCATGAGCACGACCCGGAAGACGCTGTCCTGGCGTGGCCTGAGCATCGCAGTGGCGTTCGCCATCGCGCCGCTGGCGCAGGCGCAGGATGCCGCCGAGCGGACTGAGCGGCCCGCCGCCGCTGCCGCGGCGCCCACGACCGCACCGCGCACGTTCGAGGAACTCGACCAGAACGCGGATGGCGCGATCAGCAAGGACGAGGCGGCGGTCGATCCGCCGCTGGCGCAGGTGTTCGGCACGCTGGACAAGGATGCCGATGGCCGCCTGAGCCCAGAAGAATACGCCGTGCATGTGCAGGGAACGCCCTGACGCACCGCCCTCTCCCACGAACGAACGCATGGAGGAACCCATGAAACCTTCCACCCACAGACTGACGATGGGCCTTGGCCTGGCGCTGTTGAGCGCGGGCCTGATGACGGCCTGCGGCCCGGAACCGGAAGACACCCCGCCGCCGAGCCCGCCCGAGCCGATGGAGACCACGCCGCCGACCGACAACATGACGCCGCCGGCCCCCACGCCGACGGATCCGACAGTACCGCCCACCGACTCGACGCTGCCGCCGCCGGCCAACCCGAACGCGCCGGAGACCACGCCGCCACCCGCGGATGGCACCACGCCACCGCCCAGCACGGGCGGTTGATAGTCGACACTGTCGGTACGCGTCGATCACCCCACGGCCGCCCTGAAGAGGGCGGCCGTCTTCGTGTACGAAGGCGTCGCTGCTATCCTTCGCGGCCTTCGAAGATGGGAAGGACGGTATCCGATGGCGCGCATCCGATGGGTCGGCTTCGACGGCGACGACACGCTCTGGAAGAGCGAGGATTACTACCGGCAGGCGGAAGCGGACTTCGAAGCGATCCTCGGCACCTATGTCGATCTCGCCGACGCGCGCACGCACCAGCACCTGCTGGAGGTCGAACGCCGCAACCTGAAGATCTTCGGCTACGGCGTGAAAGGCATGACGCTGTCGATGCTGGAAACCGCGATCCAGGTGACAGGCGAACGCATCAGCGCGCACGATCTGCATCGCGTGATCGAGATCGGGCGCGCCACGCTGCAGCATCCGGTCGACCTGCTGCCGGGCATCCGCGACGCCGTCGAGCGCATCGCCGCCGACCACGAGATCGTGCTGATCACCAAGGGTGACCTGTTCCACCAGGAAGCCAAGATCGCGCAGTCCGGCCTGGCCGACCTGTTCCACCGCATCGAGGTGGTGTCCGAGAAGGACCAGGCCACCTACGCGCGCGTGCTGCGCGAGCTGGAGGTGGCGCCCTTGGATTTCGCGATGGTCGGCAATTCGCTGCGCTCGGACATTGAGCCGGTGCTGGCACTGGGCGGCTGGGGCATCCACATGCCCTACCACGTCACTTGGGCGCTGGAGGCCGAGCATGGCGTCGCCGCCGATGCGCCGCGCCTGCATGTGGTGCAGAACGCCGGCGAACTGGTGGAGGCCGTGGCCAGGATCGAAGCGACGCCCGGCGCCTGAGCGTGCAGGCAGGCATGGCCATGCTGGGGCACAATGGCAGGGTGAAACGCGCGCTGCCGATGGCTGTCCTGCTGTGGTGCCTGGCCGGGGTGCCCGGCACGCCTGCGGCCGCGCAGGACGTCCCGGCTGCGGCCTATACGCCTGCCAGCGGCGATGCATCGGTGGACCGGCACCTGGCCGACATCAACGACTACGCAAGCCGTTATCCCGCCGCGTTCGCGGACGAAATGGCCCGCTACTACGCCGTGCCGCGCGCCTACGTGGAAGCCATGCAGCAGCAACCCGACTGGACCGCCGGCGACATCTACATGGCCTGCGCGCTGGCGCAGATCGTCGGGCAGCCCTGCCGTGCCGTCGTGCGCGAGTGGTCGCGCGACCACGAAGGCGGATGGAAAGCCGTCGCCGGCCGGCTGCAGGCCGAGCCGGGAAGCGCGCAGTACCGGCGCTTGCGCAGTGCGCTCGCGGCGACCTATCGACGCTGGGACCGACCGGCGCCTGTGGCGGAGAAGTGAGTAGAGAGGAGTGAGGGAGGAGTGAGGAGTGAGTAAAAGCAGGCTTCCGCTCACTCCTCACTCCTCTCCCCTCACTCCTGCTTCCTCCCGTACATGATCAGCAGCACCAGGTCGTCCTCGCCCTCCTGGCGGATGGCGTGGGTGCTGCCGGGTCGGGTCAGCATCGCGTCACCGGCGCGCACCTCGCGCGCGATGCCGTCCAGCTCGTAGATGCCGCGGCCACTGAGCACGTAGTAGATCTCGTCCTTGTGGTGCTGGTGCAGGCCGATGCCGGCACCGCGGTGAAGCACGCGCTTGCGGAACTCGAAGCCGAGCGCGGGGGCTTGCTTGAAGAACGGATACGCCGTGGTGCTGCCCGCGCCACCGTGCGGACCGGGTTGCTCGATGGCGATCTCGCGCTCGTGCACGATCAATGACGGATGCGCCTGTGCCTTGCGGTCTGACAGCGCCGTGCCGGGCGCGCCGCAGTCGGTGTCGCGCTTCACGTGCGCGGCGAGCGACGGATCGACCTGCTTCCAGCCCGCCACCACCAGGCAGGCCACCATCACTGCGCCGCGCTGCTGGAAGTGGGTGTCGTCCTGCTGGTCCTGTGCGGGCACGTGCATGAAGTACGCCTTGCTGGCGTCGTCGCCCGCAGCGCGCAGCCAGTCCATGCTGAGGGTGGTCAGGTCGACCAGGCCCACCTGTTCGCGCTGCGCCAGGTCGCGCACCGCCTGTGCGTACAGGCCATGCGTATCGAGGAGTTGCCCGCGGTCGAACTTGCGGCGCGCCACCGGCGTCACCAGGACCGGCGTGGCGCCCTTGCTGCGCGCCAGTTCGACATAGCGCATCAGCCACGCGGGGAACGCGCGCTGCGGCTCGTTGTAGCGGGTCGGGTCCTCGATCTTCTCGTCGTTGTGGCCGAACTGGATCAGCAGTACGTCGCCGGCACGCATCTCTTTCGCCATGCCGTCGAACCAGCCCTCGGCGACGAAGCTGCGTGAGCTTCGTCCACTCTGGGCATGGTTGCGGACCACGTAGGCGTCCTCGTCGAGGAACGACTGCAACTGCTGGCCCCAACCCTCGCGCGGTGCGCGCTCGGGGCCGTAGTGGCTGGCGGTGGAATCGCCGGCGATGAAGACCTGGCGCGGGGGTGCGGCGTGAGCGGACGCACAGCAGACCAAGAGCGACACCGTGGCAAGCCAGCGCAACATCATCAGTGGTCTCCTCGACCGGTCTCCTGTGGGAGCGACCTCAGTCGCGATGACGGATCGGGATACCCATTTCGCGACTGACGTCGCTCCCACAGCATCCCTTACCGAGGTGCGCTGCGCGTCAGCGCGCCAGCCAGCCACCATCGACCGGAATGACCGCGCCGTTGACGTAGTCCGACGCGCGCGAGGACAGGAACACCGAGGTGCCGCCCAGGTCCGAGGGCTCGCCCCAGCGGCCGGCCGGGATGCGGTCGAGGATGGCCTTGTTGCGGTCTTCGTCCGCGCGCAGCTGCGCGGTGTTGTCGGTGGCCATGTAGCCGGGCGCAATGGCATTGATGTTGATGCCCTTGGCGCCCCATTCGTTGGCCAGCAGGCGGGTGATGCCGGCGATGCCGCTCTTGGACGCCGTGTACGAGGGCACGCGGATGCCGCCCTGGAACGACAGCATCGAAGCGATGTTGATGATCTTGCCGCTGCCCTGCGCAATGAAGTGGCGGCCGGCGGCCTGCGACATGAAGAACGCGGACTTGATGTTGACGTTCATCACGTCGTCCCAGTCCTTCTCGCTGAAGTCCACGGCATCGGCACGACGTATCAGGCCGGCGTTGTTGACCAGGATGTCCAGTCCGCCCAGGCCCTCGACGGTTTCCTTCACCAGCCGCTCGACCGGATCGATGCTGATCAGGTTGGCTTCCAGATTGAGGAAGCGGCGACCGAGGGCGCGCACCTTTTCGCCGGTTTCCGCCGCCTCGACGATGCCGGCGGCGGCGATGTCGGCACCGGCTTCGGCCAGCGCCACGGCGATGCCCTGACCCAGGCCGGTGTTGGCGCCGGTGACCAGCGCGATCTTGCCTTCGAGACTGAACGGATTGCTTGCCATCGTGGATTCCCTCGGTGTGGTGCGCTTCTGGTGGAGCGCAGCGTGCTCCGCTGCGCTTGGTACATCGGCTTCGGATGGAGTAGAGCGGAGCTTGCTCCGCTGCTGTTGACGCTGTGTTCCGCTGATGCGTGGAGCCGAGCAAGCTCGGCTCTACGGCACGTCGGTTACTTGAGCTGGCAGATGTCCAGCACGTGCATGTCGGTGTAGTCCAGGTTCTCGCCACCCATCGCCCAGATGAAGGCGTAGTTGCTGGTGCCCGAGCCCATGTGGATCGACCACGGCGGCGACACCACGGCTTCGTCGTTCTGCACCACGATGTGGCGCTGCGCGTCCGGCTCGCCCATGAAGTGGTAGACGCGGTCGTTCTCGGCCAGGTCGAAGTAGAAATACACCTCGCTGCGGCGGTCGTGCAGGTGCGGCGGCATGGTGTTCCACACGCTGCCGGTCTTCAGCACGGTCAGGCCGAGCAGCAGCTGCGAGGACTGGCAGGTGGCCGGCACGATGAACTGGTAGATCGTGCGCTCGTTGCTGGTTTCCAGCGCACCGCGCTCCAGCGCCACGGCATCCTTGATCGACAGCTGCTTGGTCTCGAAGCGCGCATGCGCCGGCGTCGAGGTCAGATAGAACTTGGCCGGATTCGATGCGTCATCGGACTCGAACGCGACGTCGGTGCTGCCCATTGCCACGTACAGGCCGTCCTTCGGGCCGAGCGCATAGGTCGTGCCGTCCACCGTGACCTTGCCCGCGCCACCGCCCACGTTGATGACGCCCAGTTCGCGACGCTCCAGGAACGGCTTGCCGGCGGCCGAGGCCGGCTCGGTCTGGCGCGGCAGGTCGACCTTCTTCGACACCGGGGCCGCACCGCCGATCACGAACCGCTCGTTGTGCGAGTAGTTCATCTGCACCGTGTCCGCGACGAACAGGTTGCCGATCAGGTAACGGTCGCGCAGCTGGTCGTTGCTGGCGCCGTCCATCATGTCGGGGTGGGTGGCGTGGTAGGTCTTGCAGAACATGGGCGGGGCTCCGTGGATGCGGACGCCCGGGGAACGGGGCGTCGGGACAGGTCGTGGGGCGATTCTACGGCCTTTGGTAACCGGTGTCATTTTGCGGTGCGGCAGGAGACCGGGAATGGGGAATGGGGAATGGAAGCTGCGGGGACAGGTGCACCGTTTCGGCCCGATGGCTTGAAGGCGCTATTCCCTATTCCCGTCACCTATTCCCGGCCTTTCACTCCGGCGGCTGCGAGGAGTCGCGGATGATCAGGTGCGGGCGGATGCTGGCGGCGGCCAGCACCGGGGTGCCTTCGGGCTGGATCAGCATGGCAGCGGCGGTGCGGCCGGTGTCGCGGGTGTTGCGGCGGACCGAGGTCAGCGAGGGCCACAGGCGCGAGGCCAGCGGGCTGTCGTCGAAACCGACCACCGACAGCTGGCGCGGGATGTTGATGCCGGCGCGCATGGCGACCTTGTAGACGCCGGCGGCCATTTCGTCGTTGCCGGTGAAGATGGCGGTGGGGCGGTTCTTGCCGGACAGCAGCTTCTCGGCCGCGACCACGCCGGACTCGAAGGTGTAGCCGGCTTCGATGATGCGCGACTTGGGGATCTCCAGGCCGCGCTTGGCGAGCGCCTGCACGAAGCCGTCGGTGCGCTCGATCGACGACCGGTACGCCGCCGGACCGGTGATCAGCGCGATGTCGGTGTGGCCGAGCGACAGCAGGTATTCGGCCGCTTCCGCCGCGCCGTCGCGGTCGTGGGTGACCACCATCCGCGCGGGCGTGTCCATCGATACCGAGGCGATGCGCGAATAGCGGCAGCCGATCTCGGCCAGCATGTCGGCCAGCGCCTGGTCTTCCGAGGCGCGCGGCACCAGCATCACGCCGTGCAGCTTCTGCTGCTGCACGAAGCGGCGCACGCCGTCGATGTAGCCGGGGCTGCGGCTGTCGCAGGGATGCACGACCAGCTCGAAGCCCGAATCGCGCAACGCGTCCAGCGCGCCGTACTGCATGTTGACGATGTACTGCGCGGTCGGGTTGTCGTAGACCATGCCGATCAGGAACGAGCGGCGGAACGCCAGGCCGCGCGCCATCGGGTCGGGCACGTAACCGACTTCCCGCATCAAGGTCTCCACCTTCTCGCGGGTGTCCTTACGGACCAGGGGCGAGTGGTTGATGATGCGCGAGACGGTCTTCTTCGAGACGCCGGAAAGCCGCGCGATGTCGTTGATGGTCGCCGCCTTGCCACCGGTGGTCAGGGCAGCGGGGGTTTCGGGCTTCTTGCGCGCGGGCATGGGGCGGGGCGGGTCCGTTCGTCGGTCGTAAGGATTCTAGCGGCTGGGGGTCAATCCAGCGCGCGGTAGCGGAAATTACGGAAGTGGACCTTGCCCTGGCCGGCGGCGTACAGCGACGGTTTGAGGGCCAGGAAGCCGCCCGCCACGTTGTGGTGGTAGCCGGAGACTTCCATTTGAACCGGGTACTTGGTCCAGGCCTTGCCATCGGTGCTGGTGTGGATCGTGACGATGTGGCGGTCGTGCTTGACCCGCAGCCAGAGCTTGCCGCCCTTCGCGCTGGGGGCGAGTTTGCCTGGACGCTCCAGCCCGTAGCGGTGCATGACGAACTGCTCGCCGTTGCTGCCCACGCCGGCATACAGGCGATCGTTGTAGAACAGTACCGCGCCGCCCTGGGCGCCGGGCTCGACCTCCATTTCGACCTCGAACTGGTAGGCCAAGTCGCCCGCGATGATGCCCAGTGGCGAGCTGTCGCGGGGGGCGCTGCCCTTGCCCTGCAGCGTCATCACGTCGTCGCCGAACGTGAGTCGACGCGACTCGTCCGGTGCCGGATCGTAGAACGCCCATTGCGGGCCGAGCTTGCCGCTGCGGAAATCATCCGACAGCGCCATGCCGTGCGGCGAGAGCGCCTTGCCCGCCGGCTTGGGCAGCGGCTGGCTCAGGTCGCCGCCCTTGGCGACGAACCAGCCGTCGTCCGTCCATTCGATCGGATCGAGCAGCGCTTGCCGCCCGAGCGTCCAGAAGCCGTGTTCGTAGCCGTGGTAGATCATCCACCACTGGCCTGCGGCATCCTCGACCAGCGTGGCATGTCCGCGCGACCACCAGTACTGGTCGCGCGAGGTGGTGCGCACCACCGGATTGTTCGGCGCGTTCTGCCACGGGCCGTGGATCGAGCGCGAGCGCGCGACGATCACCATGTGCCCGGTCGGCGGACCGGCGGTGCCGCCGACCGCGGTGATCATGTAGTACCAGCCGTTGCGGAAGGTGATCTTCGGGCCTTCCTGCGCATAGCCTTCCACGTCCCACGATTCCGGATAGCGCCAGCCGTCGTAGACGTGCTTCACCTCGCCCACGGTGCTCAGGCCGTCGTCGGCGAGCTGCACGTAGTCGCCGGCGCTGAGGAACAGGTAGCGCTTGCCGTCTTCGCCTACCGCGTGGCCGGGATCGATATGGCCGGGCAGACCGATGTCGATGGGCTCGCTCCACGGACCGCGGATATCGTCGGCCCAGACCACGAAGTTGCTGCGACGGGGCGATTCCGTTCCGCCGACACGCGCGGGGAAGTAGATGTAGTAACGCCCCTGGTGCTTGACCAGGTCGGGCGCCCAGATCGAGCCGACGTTCCTGGTGATGGCATGGCCGACCGGCTGCCAGTTGATCAGGTCGCGCGAATGCCACACCGGCAGGCCGGGATAGGCGGTGAACGAGGACAGCGTGAGGTAGTAGTCGTCGCCGTCCTTCAGCACCGACGGATCGGGGCGGTCGCCGGCGAGCACGGGATTGAGGAAGGTGCCGTCGCCCAGGTCCGCCTGGCGCTGGTGTTCGATGCCGCGCTTCCATGCCGGCTCGCGCTGGCCGTCTTCCGCCAGCGCTGCCATGGGGGCGAACAGGCACAGGGCGATCATCCACGACTTCATTGCCATCAGGAATCCTCTACTTCGACGACGCGTGTTGCGATGTCCATTGCGGGTATTCGGTCGACAGCAGCCGCCTGGGCCAGCTGCCGTACCACTCGTAGCCGGTGCGGCGCTCGCGCGGAATATCCTCGTAACGCGCGACCCGCACGCTGTCCCGCGTCGCCAGCACCACGCTGTTGTCGTTCACGTCGTAGAAGCGCGCCCACAGGCCGCTGGCGGACGGGTCGGCGACCAGGCGACGGTCCTTGGCGCTGCGGTGGTACTGGAACTGTTCCGCCGGCGCGTCGAAGGTCTCGATGCGCCAGCCGGTGATCTCGACGCGACGCAGCCAGGCCACGGCACCGTCCACGGCCGCGACGACGGCGGGCGAGGGATCCGGGATCGACATCAGGTAGCGGACCACGCCGACGGTCTCCTGCCCCGCAATGGACGGCAGCTCGAACTTCCGTCCCTGGGCGGGCTGCAGGGTCCGCGCGTCGTACTGGCCCGCCCAGCCGGCCAGCGTGTCGCCCTGCCGCACCTGCAACCGCAGCAGGCAGGCGTCGCCGGCATCGATCGCCGCCTGCACGCGTGCACGCAAGGCGGTATCGACGAACGCATAGCGGCGCGCATCCGATACCACCTTGCGCAACGTGCCGAGTACGCCGGCCGTAACGTCGTCGGCGATGGTGATGTGCGGGTGGTACGGCTGCGTGGCCGGCACGGTATGTGGCCAGCCACCGCACGACGGGATCTGCTGGGCCAGCGTGAACGCGATGCCCTTCAGACTGCCGTCGCGATAGCGCGCATCGCCGGTGATCGCATACGCCGTGGCCAGGTAGTCCAGTTGCGTGTAGATGTTGCGGTTGTCGAAACTGCCGCCGGACTTGCGCGCCTCGGCATCGAAGCGCGCTTTCTCCGCCTCATCCAGGATGCGGGCAGGATCCTGGTTCTCGATCCAGCCACCGTCCAGACGCTGGTAGCGCAGGATGTTGTCGGCGATCTTCGCGACCTCGTCCGGGGCATGACGGGGGTATTGGTCGCCGTGCACGTTGCGCCAGTGGTGGATGGCGTCCTCGAAGCCGCCCAGCGAAGGCGTCTCCGCCAATGCCGGTACGCCCGCTGGTCCGGCCACCGCCAGCACGATGGCGCAGAGCAGGCGCGCGCGCAGCCGCTTCATTACTTGATCGCCTTCGGCAGCCAAAGCGAAAGTTCGGGGAACAGCGCCACGATCAGCAGCACCGCCAGCCCGGCCAGCCAGAACGGCCAGATCGTGCGCATGCTCTGGGCGATGGTGATCTTGCCGATGGCGGTGCCGATGAAGAGCACCGAGCCCACCGGCGGCGTCACCAGGCCGATGCCGCCGGTCAGCACCAGCACCAGCCCGAAGTGGATCGGGTCGATGCCGTAGGCCTTCGCCACCGGCAGGAAGATCGGCGTGCAGATCAGGATCATCGGCGCCAGGTCCATGAAGGTGCCCAGCACCAGCAGCACCAGGATGATCAGCAGCAGCACCGTGTACTTGCTGTGGGCGATCGACTGCAGCGCCTCGACGGCCGCCGCCGGCACCTGCAGGTAGGCCAGCAGCCAGCCGAACACCGCCGCCGTGGCGATCACGAACAGGATCACGCCGGTGGTGCGCGCCGCGTGGGTCACGGTGGCGAAGAACTCCTTCACCGATAACTGGCGGTACAGCACGCTGGTCACCAGCAGCGCATAGACCACCGCGATGGCCGCACTCTCCACCGCCGTGAAGATGCCGGCGCGGATGCCGAAGAAGATCAGGCCCACCAGGCCGAGGCCCGGCAGCGCCGCGACCAGTCGCAGCATCACCGCGCGCATGCCGGGGAACGGCTCGGTGCCGTAGCCGCGTTTGCAGGCCACCGCCCAGCCGGTGAACATCAGCACGACCGTCATCAGCAGCGCCGGCACGATGCCGGCCGCGAACAGGTCGGCGATGGACAGGCCGCCGCCGGCCGCGGCCGAGAACAGGATCAGGTTGTGCGAAGGCGGCACCAGCAGCGCCACCAGCGCGGCGGTGATGCTGACATTGACGGCGAAGTCGCGGTCATACCCCCGCTTGACCATCTGCGGGATCATCGTGCCGCCCACTGCCGAGACGTCGGCGATCGCCGAGCCCGACACGCCGCCGAAGAACAGCGACGACAGGATGCTCACCTGGCCCAGGCCACCGCGCAGGCGGCCGACCAGCGAGGCGGCCAGGCTGATCAGGCGCTCGGAGATGCCGCCGCGCAACATGATCTCGCCGGCGAAAACGAACAGCGGGATGGCGATCAGCGACGCCGAGCCGGTGCCCGAGGAGATCTGCTGCACCAGCACGATGCTGGGCAGGTCCAGGTAGAACAGCGTGGCCAGCGAGGCGGCCGCCAACGCGTAGGCGACCGGCACGCCGATCAGCAGCAGGATCGCGAAAATCGAGAACAGCAGGGTGATCGCCATGGCTCAGCGGGCCTCGTCGGTCAACGGCGCGCGCAGCACCAGGAGCAGTCGGTACAGCGCGAACACCACCATCAGCACGCCGCCCAGCGACAGCGGCAGGTAGCCGATGCTCTGCGGCATCGGCGCGCCGGCGATGCGGATGTCCAGGCCGTCGAACAGCAGCACCGCACCCCAGTACGCCATCACCGCGCCGATCGCCGCGATCACCAGCGGCGAGACGGCGTGCAGCAGTTTCTTCAGCTGCGGGCGCGCCGCGTCGGCCAGCAGGAAGAAGCCGAAGTGGCGGTTCGTATGCACGCCTGCCGCGGCCCCCAGGCTCATGGCGGTGGTCAGCAGCAGGACGGTGACCGGCTCGGTCCAACTGGGCGAGTCGTTGATGACGTAGCGGGCGATCACCTGCCAGCCCTGCACGACCACCAGCCCGAGCAGGGCGGCGACGGCAACAGCGATGGCGGCGTTGGACAGCAGGTCCATGCCGCGCTGCAGGGGCGTGGCGGGAGGCGGCGGGGTTGCTTCTGACATCGTCGGTCCTCAGGCCAGGTCGCGGATGCGGCGGTACAGGGCGTCGATCGCCGGGTCTTTGCGGTACTGGGACAGCAACGGCTGCGAGGCCTGTGCGAATGCCGCGAGGTCGGCGTCGTTGCGGGTCACGCCGGCGTCGAACACGGCATCGCGTGCTTTCGCCTCCGAGGCATCCCAGAGGGAGCGCATCACGCCCACCGACTGGCGCGCGGTGTCGACCAGCAGTTCGCGGTCGCGCGGTTGCAGCGCATCCAGCGTGCGCTGCGATACCAGCAGCACGTCCGGTGCGTAGGAGTGGTTGGTCTGCGACCAGTACTGCGCCGCCTCGAAATGACGGCTGGAATGGAAGCTGCGGATGTTGTTCTCGGCACCGTCGATCATGCGCGTCTCCAGCCCGGAGAACACTTCGCCCAGCGACAGCGGCGTGGGATTGGCGCCGAACAGCCGCAGCATCTGGATGAAGATGTCCGACACCGGCACGCGGATCTTCATGCCATGCAGGTCGGCGGGCTTCTCGATGGCGCGGCGTGCGTTGTAGAAGCAGCGCGCACCGGAGTCGTAGATCGCCAGGCCGACGAGACCGCGACGCGAGAAGCCGTCCAGCACCGCCTTGCCCACGCCTTCGTCCATCGCGCGGCGCATGTGCGGCACCGAATCGAACACGTAGGGCAGGCACAGCGCCTGGGTCAGCGGGAAGGCGTTGTTCAGCGCGCCGGCGTATACGCGGGTCATGTCGATGGCACCGAAGCGTGCCATGTCGATGGCTTCCGACTCGCGGCCCAGCTGGCCGGAGTGGTACTGGCGCAGCGTCACCCGTCCACCGGTCTCGCGCGCCATCGTCTCGCCGATCCAGCGCACGGCTTCGACGGTGGGATAGTCCTTCACGTGCACATCGGTCGCGGTCAGCACGTGCCGGCCATCGTCGGCGAAGGCCCGGCTGCCCGCCAGCGGAAGGGCGATCGCGGCCCCAAGGCCGGTGCCCAGGAAGCGACGACGATTCATCATGCGCGCCAGTCCCCTTCGTCCTTCGGCGTCGCGGCGGTCGCGACACAGGCAATGCTGCCATGGCCATCGAACTCGATCAGCGCCTGCTGGCCCGGCAGGATGTCGTGGATGCCCGTCGCGTTGCCGGTAGCAATCAGGTCGCCGGCCTTCAGCGGTCGCCCACGGCGCGCCGAGCGCGACAGCGCGAACGCGAACGCCGCGCGCAGGCCGCCGGGCAGGGTGGTGGCGCCGCCCCGGCCGACCTGGCGGCCGTCGATCGACGTGGTGCACGTCAGCGAGGCATCGCGGCGGTCTGCCCAGTCCGCGATCTCGGCGCCCATCACCAGGCCATTGTTGTTGCCGAAGTCCGAGACGACCACGCGCGGGCCCAGCTGGTTGATCGTCGCCAGCGGACTGCTGGCCACTTCCATGCCGATGAACAGCGTGGACGGCACGGCCGCGGCTTCCTCCGGTGTCCAGTCGTGCTTGTCGGCCGGGACGTTGGCGTCCAGGCGCAGGACGTACTCCGCTTCCACCGCACCGAAGCCGCCCGAGAACACCTCGAACGTGGACTGACCACCGGTAGTCATCTGCAGCTGGCGGGCGAAGATCGGGCCGAGCAGGCGCTCGTCCCCGGACACATCGCGCCGCTCGGGCGCGATGAAGCCGACCTTCCAGCCGACCACGCGGTCCGGCCAGTGCGCGATCGCCAGATCCTGCACGCGATAGGCGGTGACCAGGTCATCCGGGATGTCGCCGGGGAAGTCCGGCAAAGCACGGCCCTGTCGACGCGCAGCGACGAAACTGTCAGCCACGGCGGCCAATGCGGGGGCCGCGGCGCGTGCATCGGCGAGGGCGTTGTGGTCGTTACTCAAGTGGGTTCTCCCCGCTCCGTTTTGTTGCACTGCCGAGTGACAGTGCAGGCTGATGGCCTGTATATGGTAAACCGGTGTCATTGACAATGTGCACTGCCGCAAAACCCATCCCGATGCCACGATGCGTCGATCCACTCCTGGGAGGGAGCCAATGCTTCATATCCGTTTTCCCGCGCGGGTCCGCGGGCTTACCTGCGGCCTGGCCGCGCTGCTGATCGCATTCGCCGCTGCGCCGGTACTCGCCACCGATGCGCCGGCGCTCGCATTCCCCGGCGCGCAGGGCGCCGCGGCGCACACACCGGGCGGGCGCGGCGGCAAGATCGTCCGCGTCACCACGCTGGCGGCCGACGGGCCGGGTTCGTTCAAGGAAGCCGTGACTGCCAAGGGCCCGCGCATCGTGGTGTTCGAGGTAGGCGGCGTGATCGACCTCGGCATGAAGGAACTGCGCATCAGCGAACCGTTCCTGACCATCGCCGGTCAGACCGCACCGCACCCCGGCGTGACGATCATCAAGGGCGGCCTGACCATCGCCACGCATGACGTGGTGATCCGGCACCTCCGCATCCGGCCCGGCGACGGCGGCTTGCCGAAGCGCTCCGGCGACATCGACGCCATCACCACCGTGCGCGGCGCGCACGACGTGATCGTCGACCACTGTTCGCTGACTTGGGCCACCGACGAGAACCTCAGCGCCTCCAGCACGCGCTTCCACGGCGAGAACGAGGCCGAATGGATGGCCAACGCCTCGCGCCGGATCACCTACAGCAACAACATCGTCAGCGAAGGCCTGGCCGATTCGATCCATGCCAAGGGCGAGCACTCCAAGGGTTCGCTGATCCACGACCACGTCAACGAGGTGCTGATCGTCGGCAACCTGTATGCGCACAACTACGAGCGCAGCCCGCTGTTCAAGGGCGGCGCACGCGGCCAGGTGATCAACAACCTGATCTACAACCCCGGCCAGCGCGCCATCCACTACAACCTGATCGCCGAAGAATGGATGGGTCACCCCTACTCGAAGGGCGAGATGGTGGTGCGCGGCAACGTGATGCGCGCCGGCAAGTCGACCGAGCCGCTGGCGTTCCTGATGATCGGTGGCTCCGGCGACCTGGACGTGTATGCGCAGGACAACCTGATCGTCGACCGCGTTGGCAACACCAGCATCCAGGAAACCGGCAGCTACACCACCGCACCGGTGAAGCTCAACCGCGTGAAGAATGCGCCTGCCCTTCCGTTCGGCGTCAGCCTGCTGCCCGCCGCCAAGGTGCAGGATGCGGTGATCGAAAACGTGGGCGCCACGCCGTGGAACCGCGACCTGATCGACCGTCGCATCGTCGCCGACGTCATCGAGGGACGCGGCGAGATCATCGACAGCCAGGACCAGGTCGGCGGCTATCCGCAGTACAAGGAAGCCCGCAAGCCCTTCGTCGAAAGCGAATGGAACCTCGACGTGATGGAACCGACGTCGGGCATCTATCCGCGCGGCGAACCGCTTCGCTGAGCCCGCGCGGGCCGGCATCGCCGCCGGCCATGCACGGCACCGAAGGCCCGCTGCGAGGCGGGCCTTTCGTTTGTCCGGCTGGCTGGGCAATCGCAAAGGCATCAAGAGGGTGCGGTCTGGGTTGCGCGCCACTGGCGCATCCGTCGAACAGTATTGCCCGGATGCATGCAGCAGCTTCCGGGCCGGAGAGAGACGCGGCGGACGCGCCGGCAAGCGCGTCCGCCCGACACGGTCAGAAGTTGAACCGCGCGCCCACGTAGTACTGCCTGCCCGTGTGGTGATACACCGAAGCGCGGTCACCGGCCGAGTCGACGTACTGGTCGTTGAACTCGTCGGTCAGGTTGAGCCCCTCGAAGGTGAGGGTGAGGTGCTTGTCCCACTTGTACGACATCGAGAAATCGACGCTGCGCGCGCTGCGCTTGCCTTCCACATCGTTGTTGTTCTGCCCGGGCACGCGTTGCAGGTAATCGTCGCGGAACGACGTTGACACACGCGCGCTGAACTTGTTGTTGTCGTAGTACAGCGTCGCGTTGTACGAATCGGGCGACAGGTTGACCAGGTCGTTGGCGATGTACGTGACCGGGAACGTGCCCGGTACCGCGTAGTCGATGTCCGAGGTGACGTGCGTGTAGTTCAGCAGCACGCCGAAGTGGCGGAATCCGCCGGGCAGGAACGAGAACGGCTGCTGGTAGTTCAGCTCGAAGCCCTTCAGCGGGCCGCCGGGCGTGTTGATCGGCGTACGCACGTCGAACTGCACGTCCCAGAACGTCGACGGCACCCACTCCAGCGGCAGGCCGGTGTCGCGGTAGGCGATGTTCTCGCGCAGCTCCTGGATGTAGGTTTCGATGTCCTTGTAGAACAGCGCCAGCGACAGCACCGAGTCCTCGGCGAAGTACCATTCGGCACTGAAGTCGTAGGTCTTGGCGCGGAACGGATCCAGGTAGGGGTTGCCGACGCGGATGTTCGGCGTGCCCGTGGTGGTGACGCCGGCACCAGGCGACAGGTTGCCCAGTTGCGGGCGCGCCATCACCTTGGCGGCGCCGAAGCGCAGCACCAGTTCGTCGGTGACGTCCCAGGCCAGGTTCAGCGACGGCAACCAGTCCTTGTAGTCGTTGGTCACGGTGACCGGACTGCCGCCGCCGACCGACGTATAGCCGCTGGCGTCGATGTCGGTGGTGGCGTAACGCACGCCCACGTTGCCACGCAGCGGGCGTCCCACCAGGTCGGTATTGAAGTCCAGCTGCAGGTAGCCGCCCCAGTCCTCTTCGCCGATGCTGCGGTTGTTGCCGCGTGCATTGCCGTTGGTGATGCTGCTGAGCGTGAAGTCGCCGCCGGGCACGCCGGTGTTGCAGTTGCAGTAGATATCGAAGAGGTTCGCGATCGCGCCCAGATCCGGGATCAGCCACGTGCTCGGTCCGCGCCCATCGAGGCCGCGTCCGAAGCCTGTCACCAGGGTGGACAGGTCGGCCAGCGTGGTCCCGGCGGGCAGCGCCGGCACTGCCGTCTCGCTGGCGCGGCGGAACTCCCAGGTGTCCATCTGGAACTTCTTGTACGACAGGCCGCCACGCAACGTGAAGGTCTCGTTGATGGCGAAGTCCAGGTCGAGCTTGCCCGTATCGAAGGTGTTGTCCACGCCCTGGGGACGGATGCGGATCTCCGAGCCCGTGGTGTTGGCGGCGGGACTGCTGATCCAGCGCCACGCGGAGGCGCTGGTGACATCCAGATTGCCATAAGTGATCACGGGCAGACGGCTGTTGCCACGGTAGTCCCAGCTGTAGCCATCGAGGTTCTGGATATCGAACGTCACCGTGGTTTGCACGGGATTCTTGAACTCCGACGTCGAGGTGCCCACCATCGCATTGAGTTTGAGGCGATCGGTGAGGTCCTGCTCCAGGCTCAGGCTGTACTGGCTGAACTCCGTGGACAGTTCATCGAAACGAGATTCCGAACGGACGTCCACGTTGTCGAACACGCCGTAGACCAGGTTGCCGCGTCCATCCACCTCGGCCTGTCGCACGTGCGTCTCGTACTTGCCGCCCTGTGCGTTCGAGCGACTGAAGGAGATCGTTTCCAGGAAGTCCTCCTGGCGCGTCGCATCGAGCTTCGAATACATCGCGTCGAAGCTCAGCAGCGTGCGGTCGCTCGGCTTGAACTGCAGCGCCGCCGTGACGCCCAACCGCTCCTGCTGGTGGGTCAGGCGACCGTAGCGCGGCAGGCGCGGGTGGAAGGTGGTCGCTGCCGATGCCAGCCGGTACGCGTCGTTGTTCGCCTGGGTATTGGCCGGGCGCGGATTGCCAGTGGAACAGTTCAACGCGGTGGTGCCGCGGCCACTGTTGTTGGTGTTGTTCTGCGGGGTGTAGCCGACCGGGCTGCAGAACCCGTTGGACGACGGACCGTTGTCCCAGCGCACAGCGCTGTAGCCTTCCTCCAGCAGGTTTCGCTCGCTGTACGCCGCCGAGAGCAATGCGCCGAACTTGCCGTCTGCCCAGGTGTTGCTGACCAGGGCGGAAAAGCGGGGGTCCCACTGCTGCGACAGGTCGTTGTAACCCATCTGGCTGGTGACCGTACTGGTGAAGCCGTCGTAGTCGAACGGCCGCGCGCCGCGCAGGTCGACCGTCGCACCCAGCGAGCCTTCGTCCACCTGTGCAGACTGCGTCTTGCGCACCGTCAGCTTGCTGAAGAGTTCGGCGGCGAACACGTTGAAGTCGAAGCCGCGGCCCCGGTTGGCGCCACCGGAGCTGTCGGTGCCACCGGTGGTCGCCAGGGCTTCGAGTCCATTGATGCGCACGCGGGTGAAGTCCTGGCCCAGGCCCCGCACGGTGATCGAGCGGCCTTCGCCGGCATCGCGATCGATCGCCACGCCCGGGATACGTTGCAGGGCTTCGGCAAGGTTGAGGTCCGGGAACTTGCCGATGTCCTCGGCGACCACGGCGTCGATCTGCTCGGCGCTGTAGCGTTTTTCCTCGAGCGCTTTTTCCAGACTGGCGCGGAACGTGCCGACCACTTCGATGCGATCCAGTTCGGTGGTGGCGGGTGTGGCGGCAGGCGCCGCCTGCGACTGCGCGAAGACGGGCGCGTGCAGTGCGACGGCGATCGAGAATGCGAGTGCGGTAACCGGTGTCTTCCGGCGATTCGGATAGCGGTTCATGACATCCCCCTCCCAAGGGCGGCCAACGATTTTCGATATGCCGTCGTGTGCCGACGGCGTGGAATTCCCCGAACATTCCAGCGCGGCATCGACCTGATGACACCGCTGGTCAAAACGCTAACAGAGAGTGCGCTGCAACAACAAGCGGTTGATTTGGCTGGAGAAATGTCCCGGGACAGCCGTCTGTGGGAAACGGTCTTCCCGTTGGTGACGGACATTGCGCGCACAAAAAAAGCCCGGCCGGGAGAGGCGGCCGGGCTTCGGGTGCCCCTCCACAGGGGAGGGGCGGGACGGTCAACGCATCAGAACTTGTAGCGCAGGCCCAGCAGGTACTGGCGACCGGTCTCGCTGTAGTCCAGCGGCAGGGTGACGCTGGGGTTGGACACCCACGATTCCTGCGGCTCGTCGGTGAGGTTGATGCCTTCCAGGCTTAGCTCGAGCTTGTCGTTGATTTTCCAGCGCACCGAGGCATCGACCGTGGTGGTGCCGGTCTGGCCATGCACGCCATCCAGGTTGAAGCCCTGTTCCGCACCCGGGGCCTGTATGAGGTAGTTGTCGCGGTTGGTGGCCGAAACGCGGCCGGAGAAGCGCTCGCCTTCGTAGAACAGCGTGGCGTTCCAGGCAGTCTTGGACAGACCGAGCAGATCGGTCTTCAGCACGTTGGTGCCGGCGCTGTTGACGTACTGGATTTTCGAATCGACATAGGTGTAGTTCAACTGCACGCCGAAGTTCGCCCATTTGCCCGGCAGGAAGGTGAACGGCTGGACGTAGTTCGCCTCGAAGCCTGTCAGCTCGCCACCCGGCGTATTGAGCGGAATGGTGAAGGTGAAGTCATCGCTGACCGAAGCGCCCGTGCCTTCCAGCAGGCTGGCCGGAAGTCCACTGGACTCGTAGCTGCGGATCTCGCGTGTGGTCTGCACGAAGGTGTCGATGTCTTTGTAGAACAGGCCCAAGCCGAGCATCGCGCCTTCGTCGAAATACCACTCCAAGCCCAGGTCGACCGTCTTGGCTCGGATGGGGTCGAGGTTGGGATTGCCACCGGACACTGTGCGTGCGCCGCCGGCGACAGCGACGGTCACGCCAGGCGTCAGCGAGCCCAAGCCGGGGCGCGACATCACCTTGGCCGCGCCGAGGCGCAACAGCAGGTCGGGACTCAGTTCGGCCACCAGGTTCATCGAGGGCAGGGTGTCGCTGTACTCGCGTGTCACCGTCGCCGCGACCGGCGTACCACTGGTGGTGGCGATACCCGTGGAGGTCTGTTTAGTGCGTACATAGCGCACGCCGACGTTGCCCGACAGCGGGATCGGGCCGAGATCGGTGGAAAACTCGCCCATCAGGTAGACGCCGCGGTCCTCCTCTTCGACGCTACGCGTGTTGACGGCACGCTCGGTCACCGCGAAGGTCCCGGTGTTGCTGTAGATGTCGAACAGATCCGCCACGGCCTGGTAGTCGGGAACGATCCACGTGCCAGGAGATCCGCTCACGCTGCTGAGGCGGGCAAGCTCGGTGAGGTCAGCCGGCACGATTCGCGTTCCACCGGCGAAGTTCGGCACAGCCAGCTCAGAGCCGCGACGCAGCTCGCGGGTATCGAAGGAATAGTCCTTCGCCTGTATGCCGCCCTTCAGTCGGAGGCCGGGACTGACGTTCCAGTTGAAATCCAGCTGCGCATTGTCGAACTCATTGGTCACATACTGAGGACGAATGCGGATCTCGGCAAGCGTCCAGCCGTTGGGATCCTGCGGGTCGATACCATAGTTCAACACCGGCTTGTACCAGTCGCCGCGGTAATCGTAGCTGTAGTTGTCGACGTTGTACTTGTCCATGATGATCGTCGTCTGGATCGGATTCTCATGCTCCGACTTGGACGTGCCGATCTTGCCGCTGATCTTGAAGTTGTCGGTGAACTCGTGCTCACCCTCGAGGTTCAGTTGGGTGTATACCGTGTTCCATTCGTCGTGCCGGCTCTCCGAACGGATGTCCACGTCGTCGAACAGGCCATAGACCAGCGCGCCGTTCTGGATGACGCCATCACGTACGATTGTCTCGGGCTTGCCGCCACTGCCTGCGGCACGGCATGCATCTCCGGCGGGGCCGGTGGGGCATGCGCCGCGACTGAACGAGATCGCCTCGATGTACTTCTCGTCGCGTACCGCATCGATCTTCGAATACAGCGCGTCCAGCGCGAACTGGGTGCGGTCGCTGGGCTTGAACTGGAACGATGCCGTCACGCCTGTGCGCTTCTGGTCGTGTTCCATCAGCGTGTAACGCGGGAAGCGAGGATGGTAGACATCGGCGGCGCGTGCCGCCGCGAACGGCGAAGCTGCGTTGAAGCCGCCGTTGCTCGGCCCATTCGCCCAGCGACCACTGCCACTACCTTCTTCCAGCAGCTGGCGCTCGGAGTATGCAACCGACAGCAGGGCGCCGAACTTGCCATCGGCCCACGAGTTAGCGATCAATGCGGCGGCTCGTGGATCGGTCTGGCTGGCCATGTCGCTGTGGCTTAGCTGGCCACTAGCGACGAAGGTAAAGCCGTCGTAGTCGAACGGACGCGCCGTGCGCAGGTCGACGGTGGCGCCCAGTGAGCCTTCTTCGACATCCGCCTGCGCGGTCTTGCGCACGATCAGTTGCGAGAACAGGTCGGAGGCGAACACGTTGAAGTCGAAGCCGCGGCCGCGGTTGGAGCCGCCGTTCTGGTCGGTGGAGCCGACCGTGGTCAGCGCCTCCATGCCGTTGATGCGGACGCGGGTGAAGTCCGGGCCCAAGCCGCGCACGGAGATGTTGCGGCCTTCGCCGGCATCGCGGGTGATGACCACGCCGGGAATGCGCTGCAGCGATTCGGCCAGGTTGAGATCGGGGAACTTGCCGATGTCCTCGGCCACGATCGCATCGACCACGCCGGCTTCGCCGCGCTTGATGTCGAGAGCCTTCTCCACGCTGGCGCGGTAACCGGTGACGCTGACGGTGTCGAGCGTGTCGAGACTTTCCGCCGGTGCAGGCGGGGCGGGCTCGGCAGGCTGTGCCTCTTCCTGAGCGTGTGCGGCTGCACTCATCTGCAGCGCGAACGCGATCGAGACGGCAAGCAAGGTAACCGGTGTCTTCCGGTTGTGATGACTGACTGGCATGTTCTCCCCTCCTCAAGGGACCATGGCCGCGTACCGCGACTGTTTTGATGGCAAAAAAGCTTGTTTATTCCCTTCCGGATCTTGCCAGCTGGTAAAATGACACCGCTGGTCAAAAACAACGCTAACAGAGTGTGCGCTGCAACAACAACTGTCAGTCGAGCCGGTTAATCTTGTCCCAGGGACAAGCCGAAACGGCCTGCAGGCTGCGCCGCATCCACGCCACGGGAGGAGAGGGGAGATGGGAAAGATCGTCTGTTTCGGTGAGCTGCTGCTGCGTCTTGGCGCGCCCGGTCGCCAGTTGTTGTTGCAATCGCCTGCACTGGAGGTGCACGTCGGCGGCGCGGAAGCGAACGTCGCCGTGTCGCTGGCGCGTTTCGGTCACGACGCCAGCATGGTGGGCCTGGTGGCGGACAATGCACTGGGCGAAGCCGCGCTGGGCGAACTGCGCCGGCATCGCGTCGATACGCGTGCGGTGCAGCAGGCGCCCGGACGCATGGGTCTGTACTTCCTGACCCACGGCGCCATCCAGCGTCCCAGCGAGGTGCTGTACGACCGCGCGGATTCGGTCTTCGCGCGCGCCGGCGGCGGTGCACACGATTGGCCTGCGCTGCTGGCCGGGGCGGACTGGTTGCATGTGTCGGGCGTGACGCCGGCGCTGGGACAGCAGGCCGCCGATGGCGTGCTGGCCGCCGTGAAGGCGGCGCGCGCCGCTGGCGTGCAGGTGTCGTTCGACGGCAACTTCCGTCCCAAGCTGTGGGACGCGTGGGGTGGCGATGCGCCGACGATCCTGCGCGGCCTGATTGCCGAAGCCGATGTCCTGTTCGCCAGCCATCGCGACCTGCAGGTGGTGCTGGGCCTGGACTTTCCGCAGGCGACACCGCATGAGCGTTTCGCGGCGGGTGCCGCGGCGGCGTTCAAGGCATTCCCGCATCTCCGCCAGATGGCGGCCACCGTGCGCGTGCAGCGCAGCGTCGACCATCACGTGCTGTCGGGCATCACCGCCTTGCGCGACGGCAGCCTGCTGACCACGCCTGCCTACGAGATCTCCCCGATCGTCGACCGCATCGGCACCGGCGACGCCTTCGCCGCCGGCGTGCTGCATGGCGGCCTGACCGGCATGGAGGCCGGCGATGCGCTGCACTTCGGGGTGGCCGCGGCCTGCCTGAAGCATTCGCTGCCGGGCGATTTCAACCTGGTGGCGGCCGCCGATGTGCAGGCCTTCCTCGGTGAGAACAGTCTCGACGTCAAGCGCTGACGCACTGGCGGAAGCAGGATTATGTTGCGTTGCCGCATCGGGTAACGCAGCAAAATCTATCGTTTGAAGATGCCGCGCCGGGGCTTTGCCGCTGGCCGGATTCCCGCAGACTGCGCGCCATGAGGAGCGCCGTCCATGCGTAGCAAGCTGTTCGTGCCCGGAGACCGCCCGGCGTTGTTCGCCAAGGCCATGGCGGGCGCTGCGGACGTGCTGTCCTTCGATCTGGAGGATGCCGTCGCCGCGAGTGCCAAGGCGGAGGCCCGCACGCAGGTGGCGGCCTTTCTGGGCGACGCGCCGCACCGGGTGGCGGGCAAGCAGGTGATCGTGCGGGTGAACGCCTGGCACTCGCCGTTGTGGGAAGACGATCTGCGCGCCGTGCTGGCGCTCGACGTGGACCTGATCAATCTGCCCAAGATCGAATCGGCCGAGCAGGTCCGGCAGGCGGTGGCGGAAATCGAGGCTATCGAAGCGCGGCTGCGCGTGCGCCACGCACCGGGCCTGCTGGTCAACATCGAAACGCCGCGCGCCCTGCGTCATGCCGCGGCGATCGCATCCGCGCATCCGCGCATCCGCGGCCTGCAGCTCGGTCTCGGCGATCTGTTCGAGCCGCACGGCATCCGCCGGAGCGCGCTGCAGAACGTGCACGCGGCGCAGTACGCGCTGCGCATGGCCGCGGCCGAGGCAGGCGTGTTCGCCTACGACGCCGCCTTTCCCGGCCTGGAGGACGAAGCCGGCTTCCGTGCCGAAGCCGAGTCCGCGCGTGCGCTGGGCTATGTCGGCAAGAGCTGCGTGCATCCGCGCCAGGTGGCGTGGGCCAACGCCGTGTTCGCACCGACACAGGACGAGATCGAAGCGGCGCGCCATATCGTCGATGCCGCGCGGGATGGCGTGTATGCCGTGGACGGACGCATGGTGGATGCGCCGTTCCTCGCTCGCGCCCGCGCCGTGGTCGCCATGGCCGACGGGAATCACGCATGACCGTCCGCCGCCATTTCAGGTCCCTCGCGCCTGCGTCGTTGGTATCCATGCTCCGCCATGCGGCCTGGCTGGGCGTGCTGCTGCTCCTGCTGCCGGCATCGGCATGGGCCGAAAGCCTGACGGAACTGCGCCACGCAACGCTCCCCGCACCTTCCGCGTCCGTGCATGCCTTGCGCACGGCAGGCGGCCGCCTGCTGGCGTTCTCCGACGGCCAGGTCCTGGCCTGGCCCGCCGGCTCGACGCAATGGCAGCCGGTCGCCATGCCCGCGGGCGCGACGGCGCGCGATCAATGGCAGAACGCCGCCATCGATCGTCTCTACCGCGTCGCCGCCGCAGCGGACGGCAGCGCCACGGCGCTGGAGCGGGTGGAACTGACAGACGGGCGGCTGTCGCTGACCGCGCTTCCCGCACTGCCGGACGCCCTGCGCGAGATCCGCCTGGCCGAACACGCGGGCGTGCTCTATGCGACCGGCCTCGACGCGGCGAAGCAGCCGCACCTGCTCCGGCGCGACCTGTCCCAGGCTACGGCGGGATGGCAGGCCATGGCGCCATGGCCGGGCGGAGCGGCAGCGGGCACCCTGATCGCCCAGCGCGGCGAACTGATCGTCACCACGCCCGCCCAACCTCAGGACGCACTGTGGCGCTGGTCGGCGGACAACGGATGGCAGGCGCTTGCGCCTGTTCCCGGTCGTGTCGTGGCCGCGGAAGGTGCACGCACGACGGGCCAGTCGCACGTCGTGTATCTGCTGCAGTCCGCGGACGGCACGTCGCGTCTGGCCACGTTCCACACCATCACCCGCGCCTGGGCCGACCTGCCCGGATCGGGGAAGCCTGTTGCCGCGACCCTGACCGCATGGGGCAATGGCTTCGCCGGCTGGGATGCGCAGACGTCGTCGCTCGCCACGGTGGAACTGACGGCGCGCACCTACCTGCTGAAGTGGCTGGACTGGCTGGTGATCGTGGTCTACCTGGCCGCGATGGTCGGCATCGGTCTGTACTTCTACCTGCAGGAAAAGCGGGCCTCGACGGCGGATTTCTTCGTGGGCGGCCGCAGCATTCCGTTCTGGGCGGCAGGTGTCAGCCTGTACGCCACCAACACCAGCTCGATCAGTTTCATCGCCATCCCGGCCAAGGCGTTCGAGACCAACTGGCAGTACTTGACCAACAACCTGATCGCCGTGATGGGCCTGATGTTCGTGGCGATATGGATCGTGCCGCTGCTGCGCAGGCTGGACCTGATGTCGGTGTTCTCCTACCTGGAGAAACGGTTCCATCCGGCCATCCGCATGCTGGCCAGCGCGCTGTGCATCGCCATGCAGATCGGCAGCCGCATGAGCGTGATCCTGTTCCTGCCGGCGCTGGCCATCGCCACCATCACCGGCCTGGACGTGGTGTGGAGCATCCTCATCATGGGGGTGTTCACCATCCTCTACACCACCCTCGGCGGCATGAAGGCAGTGATCTGGACGGACTTCGTGCAGGTGTTCGTGATGTTCGGCGGCGCCATCTTCGCCATCGGCTTCATCATCTACCACCTCAACGGCGGGTTGCCGGAGTTCCTCGAGGTCGCGCGGGCCGAGCACAAGACGCAGCTGTTCGACTTCAGCTTCGACCTGACCAAGGCGACCGTCTGGGGCTTCATCTTCCTGGTCGTGTTCGACGTGGTGCTGACCTTCCCGAAGGACCAGGTGCTGATGCAGCGCGTGCTGTCGACCAAGTCCGACAAGGAGGCCGGCCGCTCGATCTGGACCTTCGCGGCGATCATGATTCCCGGCGGTTTCATCTTCTACGCCATCGGCACGGCGCTGTACGTGTACTACCAGTCGCACCCGGAGCGGATGAATCCGCTGCTGCCCATCGACGCGACTTTTCCGCTCTTCATCGCGGCGGAACTGCCGATGGGGGTCACCGGGCTGATCATCGCCGGCATTTTCGCCGCGGCCATGTCCACCCTGTCCAGCATCATCAACAGCGTCTCGACGCTGGCCTCGGTCGACTTCTACGAGAAGCTGGCGAAGGATCCCACGCCGCGCAAGAGCGTGCTGTTCGCCGAGATCATGTGCGTGCTGGTCGGCCTGACCGGCATCGGCATCGCGCTGCTGCTGTCGCGCTACGACATCCATTCGCTGTTCGATGTCTCGATCGAACTGGCCGGCCTGCTGGGTGGTGGTTTCGCCGGTGCCTACACGCTGGGCATGTTCACCCGCCGGGCGAATTCGCAGGGCGTGGCCATCGGCATCGGCGCGAGCATCGTGCTGACCCTGCTGGTCTGGTCGATGGACCTGGTGCATCCCTACTTCTATCTCGCCATCTCCATCCTGCTGTGCATCGTCATCGGCTATGCCGCGAGCTGGCTGTTCCCGCCGCCGGCGCAGTCGCTGCGGGGCCTGACCATCCACCGCCAGGATGCGGTGAACGATGCGGCGTGACGGTGCATGCGCCATCGGTCACATCGCCGGCGCGCCCGCGCTCGTGTAGCCTGACGCGGAAAGCGGGAGGCGCGTGGACACCCAGTTCCTGAATACCTTCGTGGTGGTGGCCGATCGCGGTTCGATGGCCGCGGCGGCGCGCGTGCTCAACATCACACCGGCGGCCGTCGCGCAGCAGATCCGCACGCTGGAACGCGAACTCGGCGCGCCGCTGATCGCTCGCGCCGGCCGCACCGTCAGCCTGACCGAGGAGGGCGCGCGCATCCTGCAACGGGCGCGCGACCTGCTCCGCGACGTGTCCGACATGCGCAGCGTCGCCAACGACAGCGACGTGTCCGGCGAACTGCGGCTGGGCGCGTGCCCGACCGCATTGGCGGGCATGCTGCCGGACATCCTGGCGCGCATGGTCGACACGTTCCCGCAGATCAACGTCTACATCCGCCCGGCCTATTCGGCGGAGCTCTATCGTGCGGTGGAAGCCGGCGAACTGGATGCCGCGCTGGTGCTGCAGGCGCCCTACAGCCTGCCCAAGACCTGCGACTGGCTGCTGCTGCGCGAGGAGCCGCTGGTGATGATCGCGCCGGCGCGGATGGCCGGGCGCGACCCGCACGAGCTGCTGCGCAGCGAGCCGCTGATCCGCTACGACCGCAACCAGTGGGGCGGTCGCGTGGCCGACGACTACCTGCATGCCGCCGGCATCGTGCCGCACGAGCGGTTCGAGCTGAACGGGCTCAACGCCATCGCGGTGATGGTGGACCGGGGACTGGGCGTGTCGCTCGTCCCCGACTGGGCGCGTCCGTGGCCGGAAGGCCTGGACCTGGTGCGCATCCCGTTGCCGCTGCCCAGCGAGCCGCGACGGATCGGCATGGTGTGGTCGCGCTCGTCGGTGCGCATCCGCCTGGTCACTGTGCTGCTGCAGGAGAGCCGCGCCGCCACCGGCCATGCCTGAGCGGTGCGATGTTGCAGTGCACGCTACAAAAACTAGCCTGTGAACATATCGGCGGACGATTCTTCCGCGGCCGGCGTGGACCTACGCTTCGATCATCGTCGGGTTCGAGCGTCTGGGAGGAACGCTGGGCACGCCGGCCGCCACCGCGGCCTTCTCGCATACACATCCTTGTCGCGGAACGTGTCGCCTGCTGCGCGACCGTGCCGTCCACCGCCGCATTCCGAGAATCGATCATGAAACAGGTACCCGCCGCGTTCGGCGTTTTCCTGCTGGCCGCCGCCGTCAGCGCCAGCGTCAAGGCCCAACAGAATACCCCGCCGCCGCAGGATGCAGCCGCCGAAGAGGAACGGGCCAGGGATGCCGTCGACCTGGACCAGGTGATCGTCACCGGCGTGCGCACGCCGAAGGCGGTGGACAAGATCCCCGGCGCCATCACCCTGGTGTCCCGCGAAGAGATCCAGCACACGCTGCTGGTGACCGAGGACGCCACCGCCGTGCTGGCACGTACCGTGCCGGGTTACGCCGAGTCGTCGCAGGCCATGAGCAACACCGGCGAAACGCTGCGCGGCCGCATCGCGCTGCGCCTGTTCGATGGCGTGCCGCAGGGCTCGCCGTTGCGCGAAGGTGGCCGCAACGCGACGTTCACCGACATGGGCATGGTCGGCCGCATCGAGGTCATCAACGGGCCGTCGGCATCCGAAGGCATCGGCGCCGCCGGCGGCATCATCAACTATCTGTCCAAGGTGCCCGAGAAGGAAGGCCACGAAACCACGGTGGTGTCGCGCTACTCCAGCCAGTTCGGCGACGACAGTGCCGGCTGGAAGCTGGGCGTCAATCACGCCTACAAGCAGGACAACATGGATTTCCTGGGCGGCGCGTCCATCATCGATCGCGGCATTTCGTACGACGGCAACGGTCGCCGCATCGGCATGAACACCAGCGGCTCGGTGTCGGATTCCGAGGCCAAGAACCTGTTCCTGAAAGGCGGCATCAACTTCGGCGAAAGCGGGGAGCAGCGCCTGCAGGCGACGCTGAGCCACTTCAAGATCGAGGGCAAGGGCAACTACATCCAGGTCGAGGGCTGCCGCTACGTCGATGACGATTGCCCGGTGCCGGTCACCAATACGTCCGAGCGCGGCCAGATCTTCGGACAGAAGGCGGAGTTCAACGACTTCAAGCAGTACGCGCTGAAGTACACGCATGGCGACTTCTTCGGTGGCACGCTGGGCGTGGATGCCTATTACGCCGACCAGGCGATGCGCTACCTGCCCGAGAACGGCGACGACAAGCAGCTCGTGAGGGTGGACGACGACTTCGACGAAGCCGACCGCATCTTCGACCAGTCCGAGATCGTCACCGAGAAGAAGGGCTTTCGCATCGGCTGGATGCGTCCGGAGCTGTTCAACGTGTCCGGCCTGGAACTGCGGACCGGCATCGACCTGGTGAAGGACACGGCGGAGCAGCGCCTGGCGCTGACCAACCGCCTGTGGGTGCCGCCGATGGAGTACGAGAGCAAGGCGCCGTACGCACAGCTGACCTGGGACATCGGTCCGGTGACCCTGAGCGGCGGCTACCGTCGCGAGGATGGCGACCTGCACGTGGACAGCTACACCACCACGGCCTATCGCAACGCCGTGGATGTCCAGGGCGGTGGCGTGCAGTACAAGGAGAACCTGGTCAACTACGGCGCCATCTGGCGCATCACCGACGAGTGGTCGGTGTTCGGCTCGTATGGCGAAGGCTTCGGCCTGCCGAACATCGGCATCCCGCTGCGCAACATCAGCGTGCCGGGCCAGTCGGTGGACCGCATTGCCGACATCGCGGCCATCGTGGTGGAGAACACCGAGTTCGGCGTCAACTGGCGCGGGCAGCGCGGTTCGTTCAGCGCCTCGCATTACGACTCTGAAACGCCGTTCGGCACCTCGCTGGCGATCGACCCCAACAACAACGATTTCATCCTCAGTCGCGCGCCCACCCGCATCAAGGGCGTCGAGGTCAGCGGCGACTGGCGTTTCAACGAGCAATGGAAAGTCAGCGCGCTGTACTCGCGCATCCGCGGCAAGACCGCCTTCTGGTCCGCCGCGCCCAACGGCGACTACGGTGCCGGCGGTTTGAACAAGCCGATGGGCGTGCTGGACATCAATCCCGACAAGATCTCCGCGTCGGTGACCTGGAAGTTCGTGCCCAACGGCGACATCACGCTCGGCGCGACCCGCCTGGCCGACCGCAACCTCTACGGAAGCGACGTGCGCGAGTTCGATGGGGACGACTTCGAGTACGAAGAGAACACCGAGGGTTACACCTTGTTCGACCTGGGCGTGAACTACCAGACCGAACGTTTCGGCAAGTTCTCGCTCGGCATCGAGAACCTGACCGACAAGCAGTACATCCTGAGCTGGTCGCAGCTGGAAGGCTTCCAGAACTACTGGGCAGGTCGTGGCAGGATGGTGTCCATCACCCACACCATCACCTTCTGATCTTGGATCCCGGGCTGCCCCCACGGCGTACGCCGGTCAACCATCGCGTCTCCGGGTCGCCCGCGCGTGCGGGCGGCTTCCGGCGGGCGTGGTGGGCATTGATGCTGATCGCGTTGCCGTGCCTTGCCGCCGCGGCGCAGCCGGCCGCCATCACGACCACGCTGGATGATCGACTGTGGGACGCGGTCAGCGACGAGGGATACCTCGGCATCGTGGCGGTGGTGTCGCGGCAGGATCGCGAGATCTATCGCGGCGCCTTCGGCCATGCCGATGTGTCCGGGAAGGTACCGTTGCAGGACGACGCCATCTTCCGCATCTACTCGATGACCAAGCCCGTCACCTCGGTGGCGGCGTTGATGCTGGTGGAGGAGGGAAGGTTGCAGCTCGACGCGCCTGTCGCCACCTATCTGCCGGCATTCGGCGGATTGCAGCGCGTCGAAGGAGGCACCGTCGGGTCGCCTGTACTCGTGCCTGCGCAGCGACCCCTGGCCGTCCGCCACCTGCTGACCCACACCGCCGGGTTCGCCACCGGCGGCGACGACATCCGGCTGGCGTCCGAACTGCTGCAACGGCAGGCGCCGGAAGCAGCCGACGACCTGGCCGGCTACGCGGAACGTGTCGCCCGCGCGCCGCTGGCGACCGAGCCCGGCACGCGCTTCCGCTACGACGGCGTCAACACCGAAGTCCTCGCCCGCGTGATCGAAGTCGCCAGCGGGCAAACATTCGAAACCTTCCTGCGCACGCGCATCCTGCAGCCGCTGCGGATGCATGACACCGGATTCGAGGTGCCTGTCGCGCAACGCGGGCGCGTCATGGCGCTGACGACGCGCGATGCGGACGGGCGGCGCGTGCTTGCCGATACGCCGACGGCACGGGAGCCCGGCGTCCGCCTGCGCGCCTACGACAGCGGCGCGGGCGGGCTGTATTCCACCGCCAACGACTACCTGCGCTTCGCGCGGATGCTGGCCGAAGGCGGCACGCTGAACGGTGTGCGCCTGCTGCGCGAAGACACCGTGGCGATGATGATGTCCGACCAGCTGGCCGGCTTCGATCCGCCGGTGCCGGCGCCGGAACCCGGCGAAGGCTTCGGCCTGGGCGGCTATGTCGTCACCGATACAGCGAAGAGCGCGCGACCGGGTTCGCCCGGACAGTTCGGCTGGTCCGGTGCCGCGTCGACGTACTTCACCATCGACCGCTCGCGCGGGCTGGTGATCCTGCTGCTGTCGCAGCACCTGCCGACCGAAGACTCCCCCTCCTTGCCCAAGCTCGCCGCGCCGTTCTACCGCGCCGTCTATTCGGCGGTGTCGCCATGAGCCTGCGGACAGGGACCGTGCTGGTCGCCGGCTCGGCCAACCTCGATTTCGTGGTGCGCGCGCCACATGTACCCGCACCGGGCGAAACCGTGCTGGGCCGCGACTTCGCCACCTTTCCCGGCGGCAAGGGAGCCAACCAGGCCGTGGCGAGTGCGCGGGCCGGCGCCGTGTCCACGCGCATGCTGCTGGCGCTGGGCGAGGATCCGCAGGCGACCGTGCTGGAACAGGCGCTGGCCGAGGCCGGCGTCGCCACCCAGATCGTGCGTGTGCCCGGGGTCGCCAGCGGCACCGCCTTCATCTGCCTGTCCGACAGCGCGGAGAACGCCATCACCGTCGCCCCCGGCGCCAACGTCGGCCTGCGACCGCATCACCTGCCCTCGCTGCGCGGCGTGAGCCATCTGCTGCTGCAGCTCGAAACGCCGCTGGACACGGTGGCCACGTTCGCCCGCCTGGCGCGCGATGCGGGCGTGCGCGTGGTGCTCAACGCCGCACCGGCGACCACGCTGCCGGACGGCCTGCTGCACGATATCGACGTGCTGATGGTCAACGAAGGCGAACTGGCCACGCTGGCAGGCGGCGGCACCGTCGCCGCGCAGGCCGCGCGCCTGGCGGTGCCCTGCGTGGTGGTGACCCTGGGCGAGCGCGGCTGCTTCGCGCGCCGCGGTGCCGAACTGTTCCTGCAGCCCGCCTTCGCCATCGATCCGGTCGACACCACGGCGGCCGGCGACACCTTCTGCGGCGCGCTCACCGCACGCCTGTCCGAACATGCTGGCTTCGCCGACGCGCTACGCTTCGCCAGTGCGGCCTCGGCGCTGGCCTGCACCCGGCTCGGCGCCCAGGCCAGCATTCCGGCGCGATCCGACGTCGACGCGTGGCTGGCCACGCAGGCCGACGATCCCTCGCGAAAGGCTGCGCTGGCGGCCTATTGCGGCATCCCCTGATCCGATCCAAGACGAACGCATGACCACCCCCACGCCCCCCGTCCCGCCCGCGCCCGATGACGCACCGCCAGCGGTGAGGACCGAATACAAGTTCTCCCACGTCACCACCCAGCGTTATTTGCCCACGCCGGGCAAGGCGCCGGGCTGGCCGTTCGCCGACATCGGCCAGTGGAAGATCGACGCCAACGCCTCGGCCGACGACTGGGTGGCCGAACTGAAGGACTGGCGCCGCGAACACCTCACCCGGATCGGCTACGACGATGCGAACTACCGCCGACCGGAACTGCAGTGGGCGCAGCGCAATTTCGTGCACGCGCAGGTGATGGTCGAGGACCGCTACCTCTACGATCCCGTCGCCGGCCGCTACACCGTCGACCGCTACCTCGACGACCTGGACGCGCGCTACGGTGGCCTGGACAGCGTGCTGCTGTGGTGCATGTATCCCAACATCGGCGTGGACGACCGCAACCAGTTCGACTTCGCCCGCAGCCTGCCGGGTGGCCTCGAAGCGTTGCGCGGCGCCGTCGACGATTTCCACCGCCGCGGCGTGCGCGTGTTCCTCACCACCATGCCGTGGGACAACGGCACGCGCGACGAAGGCGAGCCCGACTGGCAGGCCATCGCGAAGATCGTCAAGGCGGTCGGCGCGGACGGCATCAACGGCGATACCTACAACGGCGTGCCGCGCGCGTTCTTCGACGCCTGCGATGCGTTGGGCCATCCGGTCGTCGTGCAACCCGAGTCCACCATCAGCGCCGAAGAACACCTGATCTGGAACGTGCAGAGCTGGGGCAAGAAGGCGCCGAACGAGATCGTGCCGCCGGTGGCGAAGTTCAAGTGGCTGGAACCGCGCCACATGATCAACTACGAGAACCGCTGGGGCCGCGACCGCAATCACGACCTGCAGTACATCTTCTTCAACGGCGTGGGCTACAACGCGTGGGAAAACGTCTGGGGCCTGTGGAACCCGTTGACCGCGCGCGATGCCGAATCGCTGCGCCGCATCGCCGCGATCTACCGCCGCTTCCCGTCGCTGTTCGTCAGCCTGGACTGGCGCCCGTACGAGCGCACCCTGCAGGCCGGCATCTTCGCCAGCCGCTTCCCGGGCGAGGGCCGCACCGTGTGGACGCTGGTCAACCGGCACGAGTACCCGATCGAAGGCGAACAGCTCGCCGTGCCGCATGTAGACGGCACGCGTTACCTCGACCTGTGGAACGGCACGGCATTGCAGCCGCGCATCATCGACGGCCAGGCGATCCTGGAGACCACGCTGGAAGGCCGCGGCTTCGGCGCGCTGCTGGCGTTGCGCGACGGTGTGCACGAAGACGGTCTGGAAACCTTCCTGGCCCGGATGGCGGCGCATGCCGCGACGCCGCTGGCCTCGCTGTCCGCCACATGGATCGCCTTGCCGCAGACCCTGCAGGCCATCGCGCCGACCCCGCCGCACGCTTCCGCGCCGGACGGCATGGTGACGATCCCGGCCGGCGAGTTCCTGTTCGCCGTGCAGGGCATCGAGATCGAAGGGCAGGTGTGGGAGGGCGTGGACGTGCAGTTCCCGTGGGAACCGACCGCGCGCCGCCACCATCGCCGTCGCATGCCGATGCAGGCTTTCCACATCGACTGCCACCTGGTGACCAACGCGCAGTACCAGGCCTTCGTCGACGCGACCGGCTACGCGCCGCAGGATGCGCAGCACTTCCTGCGCGACTGGCGCGACGGCGCCCCGCAGCCGGGCTGGGAGAACCGGCCGGTGACCTGGGTGTCGATCGAGGATGCGCGCGCCTACGCCGCCTGGGCGGGCAAGCGCCTGCCGCATGGCTGGGAATGGCAGTACGCCGCGCAGGGCACCGACGGTCGCCTGTATCCGTGGGGTGACGCCTGGCGCGACGATGCGGCGCCGCCGGTGTACCGCGGGCGCGTGCTGCCGCCGCCGGCCGAGGTCGGCGCATTCCCGGCCGGCGCCAGTCCGTTCGGCGTGATGGACCTGGTGGGCCATGTCTGGCAGTGGACGGACGAATTCCATGACGAACACACCCGTGCTGCCATCGTGCGCGGCGGCAGCGACTACGAGCCGCGCACCTCGCACTGGTACTTCCCGCAGGCCAAGCGGCTGGACCAGCACGGCAAGCTGCTGCTGATGGCGCCGGGCAAGGACCGTTCGGCGCGGATCGGCTTCCGCTGCGTGGTGGACGCGGCGTGAGCACCATGGCAGTAGCCCTCCGCGGACTGCTGGGCGACGCCCTCGACGCCAACCGGCGCGGTCGCCTTTCGCACTTCATCACCGGCGCCGACAGTCCGGCCATCGCGCTGTTCTCGCCGGCGCACCGCGCGCAGAACACCGAGGGCGACTGGTACGGCGAACATGCCGGCAAGTGGCTGTCTGCCGCCGCGCGTGCCTATGCGCGCAGCGGCGACGTCGCGCTCGGCGCGCACCTGCGCGAGGTCGCCGACTACCTGTTGTCCGTGCAGGAAGACGATGGTTACCTCGGCACCTACGCGCCCGAGCGACGCTTCACCCGGCCGCAGCCGCCGAAGCCGCCCAGCTGGGACGGCGCGCCGGCGCTGCGCACCTGGGACATGTGGGTGCACGCGTACCTGATCCTCGGGCTGGTGGAAACCGCGCGCGCACTGGACGACGCGCGCTACACGCAGGCCGCCGGACGCATCGCCGACCTGTGCGCGCACGCGCTGGACAGCGGCATCGACATCACCACACTCGGCAACCACCACGGCATGTCGGCGACGGTGCTGATGGATGCCGCCCTAGAGCTGCATGATGAAACCGGCGATGCCCGCTTCCTCGTCCTGGCGCAGCAGGTGTTCGCGCAGGCCAATGCGCATCCCGCACTGCGGCTGCTGCCGGCCATCGAAGCCGGTGCCGACGCCTCCGAGATCGCCACCGGCAAGGCCTACCAGCTGCTGTGGAACCTGGTCGGCGTGGTCAAGCTGTGCCGCGCCACCGGCAACGCTACGCTGCGCCGCGCCGTGGAGGCGATGTGGGAGAACATCCACCAGTACCACCTGACCCTGGGCGGCGGTCCGTGGGGCGGTGTGGCGCACCGCTCGCGCGAGGTCTTCAACGCGCGCGGCACGTTCAGCCCGCTGGCCTACGTGGAAACCTGTTCGCTGCTGTCGTGGATCCAGTTCAACCGCGAGCTGCTGCGCCTGACCGGCGAGGCGCGCTACGCCGAGGAGATCGAGCGCACCGCCTACAACGACCTGCTGGGCGCGTTCGCCCCCGACGGCGAGGACTGGTGCTACTACTCGTTCCCGAACGGCCGCCGCGTGCACACCACGTACTGGCGCTGCTGCAAGTCCAGCGGCGCGATGGCGCTGGAGGAACTGCCGGCCGTGGCGTACGCGCTCGACGGCGAGGCCGCGCGCGTGCAGCTGTACGGCGCCGGCGAGGCGCGGCTGGCGCATCCGGCCGCCGGCACGCTGGTGCTGCGCCAGCACACCGGCTACCCGTTCGACGGCGACATCGCGCTGGAGGTGCAGCCCGAGCGCGAGGCCACCTTCGCGCTGTGCCTGCGCATCCCGTCCTGGGCCGAAGGCGCCAGCGTCGCCGTCAATGGCGAAGCGCTGCGCGTGCCGGTGGTGCCGGGCACGTTCGCGACGGTCCACCGCCACTGGCGGCCGGGCGACCAGGTGCAACTGCGCTTGCCGATGCGGCCGGTGCTGCACCGGCAGGTGCTGCGCAACGTGCAGGAATCGCGTGCGCCGGACGGCTCCGAGGTGCGCCAGCAGGTGCTGGACCTGCACTACGCCGGCGTGACGCGCGGACCGCTGGTCTACGCCACCGGCCTGATCGACGGCTTCAAGACCGAAGAAACCATCCGGTTGCCCGACGGCCCGCAGGACGACTGGCTGCAGGTGCTGCCGCTCGCCGACGACGATGAAGGTCCAGGCATCACCCTGCAGCTCGGTTACCGGCCGCCGCTGCTGTTCTGGCCGTACTACCGGACCGGCGGACGCGTGGACGGCGCCTGGCGCCTCACCTGGCTGTCGCTGCCGCCGGCATGATCGATACCGCGCTCGCAAGAATTTGTGGCCGCAGAAACAACGTCGGCCGACTGTATCCGCTGCATCGCCTGCACCAGACTGGTCCCCGGCCAGCAGGCGACGGTTGAAGGAGCCTTTCCCCATGGACACTGCCTCTCCCTTCCGCGCCCCCCGGCGCCACGGCCCGGCCGGGCCGCTGAGCGGCGTCAAGGTGCTCGACTTGAGCGCCTACATCGCCGGTCCGTACGGCTGCACGCTGCTGGCCGACCAGGGCGCCGACGTCGTCAAGGTCGAGCCGCCCGATGGCGACAACCTGCGCCAGTACCCGTCGACGCTGGAGAAGGAAAGCCGTGCCTTCCTCGGCGTCAACCGCAGCAAGCAGGGCATCGTGCTGGACCTGAAGCAGCCTGCCGACCACGCCGCGCTGCTGCGGCTGGTGCGCGAAGCCGACGTGCTGGTGCACAACTTCCGTCCCAGCGTGCCGAAGCGGCTGGGCATCGACTTCGACAGCCTGTCGGTGATCAACCCGCGGCTGATCTATTGCGCGGTGACCGGCTACGGCGAGAGCGGGCCGATGAAGGACAAGGCCGGCTACGACCAGGTGCTGCAGACCATGACCGGCATGTGCACGCTGCAGGGCAAGCGCGGCGGCGCGCCGGAGATCATCTACGGCTCGGTGGTGGACTACTACGCCGCGGCGCTGCTGGCCGGCGGCGTGTCGTCGGCCCTGTACGAGCGCGAGCGCAGCGGGCTGGGCCAGTTCGTCGGCGTCTCGCTGTTGCGCAGCGCGCTGACCATGCAGTCGGCGCGGATGATCTGGGCCGAAGGCGAGGCGCTGGACATCGGCCGCGACATGCGCTCGGGCGGCGTCACCGGCATCCATCCCGCGCGCGACGGCTACCTGTACCTGTCCGCCAACACCGCGCGCTTCTGGAAGGCGCTGTGCCGCCTGACCGGCCTGCACGCGCTGGCCGACGATCCGCGCTACGACACGGTGCGCAAGCGCGCGGCGCATGCCGCCGAGATCGTGCCGCAACTGCACGACGCGCTGCAGGCGCGCACCGCGCAGGAATGGGAAGCGCACTTCGGCGACGAGGTGCCGTGCGCAGCGGCGCGGCGCGTGGAGGACATGTTCGAGCATCCGCAGGTACTGGCCGAGGACATGGTGGCGGAGATCGCGCACCCGGTGGTCGGCAGCTACCGCGGCGTCACCCGGCCCATCGCCTTCGGCCGCACCCCGGGGCCGGCACCGTTCGCCGCGCCCACCTTCGACCAGGACGCCGACCACGTGCTCGGCCGCCACGCCAGGACCCGCGCGTCGGGCTGATCGCGCACGCGCTTTACGCCGAATTTACGCCGCGGCCCGCGCCGCGCATGGCGGCTTTACGCGACCCGGGAACAGACTTTCGCGGTCGGCGGAACTCCTCCCGCCTGGATCGCACCCATGTCGTTCTCCTCTTCCGTTTCGCGCAGGCGTACGCCTGCGTTCGCCACGTCTTGCCTTGCCGCCGGCCTGCTGCTGGCGATGGCGTCCCCCGCGCAGGCCGCGACCTTCACCGGTTCCGGCGCGCTGACCACCGACTACGTCTGGCGCGGCACCACCCAGACCCAGGGCGACCCGGCGGTGCAGGCCGGCTTCAGGGCCGCGGCAGACAACGGCCTGTATGGCGCGGTGTGGGGCTCGAACGTCGAGTTCGCCCCGGAAACCAGAGCCAGCAGTGAACTCGACGTCACCCTCGGCTGGGGCGGCAACCTCGCCGAGGACTGGGCGCTCGACGTCAACCTCACCCACTACCGCTATCCCTCCACCACCGTCGACCTCGACTGGACCGAGGCCATCGGCACGGTCACCTGGAAGCAGAACACCTGGGCGCAGCTCGGCTATTCCAGCGACGCACTGGCCAGCGGTGAAGCCGGCGCCTATGCACAGCTCGGTGCGAGGCTCCCGCTGAGCGAGCAGCTCCGGCTGGAAGCCGCTGCCGGTTACTACTGGCTGGAAGACGCCTACGACGACCGCTACGCGCATGCGCAACTCGGCGCCGTGTGGGCCTTCAAGGCCCCGTTCGAACTGCGCGTCACCGCGCACGCCACCGACCGCAGCGCGAAGACGCTGTTCCCGGGCCTGGCCGGTTCGCGCGTGGAAGCGGCGCTGCAGGCGTCGTTCTGACCGCCGCCATGTTCCCCGACTTCCTCCACCTGCTGCTGACGCTGGCGGGCGTGCTCGCCGGCGCCGGCCTCCTGTTCCTGCTGATCACGCGGCGCACGCGTACGCCGATGGATGACTCCCATGACTGAATTCCTGCTTGTGTTCGCGCTGGCCATCGCCCTGGGTTGGCCGCTGGGCCGCTACCTGGCCGCGGTGATGCGTGGTGCGCCGATGCGCGGCGATGCGCTGTTCGGCCGCATCGAGCGCCCGCTGTACCGCCTGCTGGGCGTCGATCCGGCGCAGGGCATGGACTGGAAGGCCTATGCGAAGGCCTTCCTGCTCAGCAACCTGGTGCTCGGCGTGCTGGTCTGGGGCATCTTCATGACCCAGGCCTGGCTGCCGCTCAATCCCAACGACGCCCCCAACATGCGCTGGGACCTGGCGCTGCACACCATGGTGTCGTTCCTCACCAACACCAACCAGCAGCACTATTCCGGCCAGGCGCAGTTGTCGTACCTGGCGCAGATGACCGGCATCGTCGGCCTGCAGGTGGTCACGCCGATGATGGGCCTGGCGCTGGTGGTGGCGACGCTGCGCGGTCTGTTTGGTGGGCGAGCGGGCGCACGCTCGTCCGATGCCCTATCGGCATCGGACGCGGCCGTGAGCGCCCGGCCAGGGATGGCCGGGCAGGAGGTTCCGGAGCACGCCATGTCTCGCCAGGGATGGCCGTCGCGCGACATGTCGAAGCAGGGCAACGGTGACGCCGACGTCGGCAACTACTGGGCCGACGTCCTGCGTCCCGCCGTGCGCGTGATGCTGCCGCTGTGCCTGCTGTGGTCGCTGCTGCTGACCTGGCAGGGCGTGCCGTCCACGCTGCAGGGCGGGCCGGTCGCCACACCCATCGATGCCTCGGCGCAGATGACCGAACAGAAGATCCCGCTCGGCCCGGTCGCGCCGATGGTCGCCGTCAAGCAACTCGGCACCAACGGCGGCGGCTGGTACGGCCCCAACAGCGCCGTGCCGCTGGAGAACCCCACGCCGTTCTCCAACCTGCTGGAAACACTGGCGCTCATCCTCCTCCCGGTCAGCATCGCCTTCATGGTGGGCAGCTTCACCGGCCGGCGGAAGTTCACCGCGCTGGTGTTCGGCACCATGCTGACGATGTCGCTGGTCTCGGCCGGCGCGGCGCTGTGGTCGGAGAGCCTGTCCGGCACGTCCACCGACATCGCCGTGATGGAAGGCAAGGAAGTGCGCTTCGGCGCCGCGCCGTCCGCGTTGTGGGCTGCGCTGACCACGCAGACCTCGAACGGCTCGGTCAACGCGATGCACGACTCGCTGGCGCCGCTGAGCGGCCTGGTGACGATCGGCAACATGCTGGTCAACAGCATCTGGGGCGGCATCGGCTGCGGCCTGCAGCAGTTCCTGGTCTACCTGCTGCTCAGTGTGTTCCTCGCCGGCCTGATGACCGGCCGCACGCCGGAACTGTTCGGCCGCAAGATCGAGGCGCATGAAGTGAAGCTGCTGGCCGTGCTGGTGCTGCTGCAGCCGCTGGTGTTGCTGGGCCTGACCGCGCTCACGCTGGCGGTGCCGGCGATCACCGGCAACTCCAATCCGTCGTTCCATGGCATCAGCCAGGTGTTCTACGAGTACACCTCCGCGTTCGCCAACAACGGCTCGGGCTTCGAAGGCCTGGGCGACGCGACGTACTGGTGGAACCTCAGCACCACGCTGGTGCTGCTGCTCGGGCGCTATCCCGCGCTGATCATTCCGCTGGCCATCGCCGCCTCGCTGGCCCGCAAGCGCGTCGCGCCGGACGGTGTCGGCACGCTGCAGATCGAAACCCCCACCTTCGCACTGACGCTGATCGCGGTGGTCGTCATCCTGACCCTGCTGCAGTTCATGCCCGTGCTGGTACTCGGCCCCGTGGCCGACCACCTTGCGCTGATCGCGTCCTGAGGATCGCTTCCATGACTGACTCCACCCTGCAACACGCGCCGCGTCGCCACGCCGCGCTGCTCGACGCGGCCGGCTTCCGCACCGCCGTGGCCAGCGCCTTCGCCAAACTCGCCCCGCAGCACGCCTTCAGGAACCCGGTGATGGCCGTGGTCTGGCTGGGCACGCTGCTCACCGCCGGCCTGACGCTGGCGGGCATGAGCACGCCCGGCGTCGGCGGCGCGGTCACCGCGCTGCTGTTCGTCACCGTGCTGTTCGCCAACTTCGCCGAAGCCGTCGCCGAAGCGCGCGGCCGTGGCCAGGCGGCATCGCTGCGGCGTGCGCGCAAGGACCTGGTGGCGCGTCGCGTCGATACGCCGCTGGGCGGCAGCGAGCGCCGCCTGCCGGCCGCCGAACTGAAGCCGGACGACTACGTCATCGTCTCCGCCGGCGAACAGATCCCCGCCGACGGCGAGATCGTCAAAGGCCTGGCCACCATCAACGAGTCCGCGGTCACCGGCGAATCCGCCCCCGTATTGCGCGAAGCCGGCACCGACCGCAGCGGCGTGATCGGCGGCACCACGGTGTTGTCCGACGAGATCGTGGTGAAGATCACCGCCGAGCCCGGCCACAGCTTCCTCGACCGCATGATCGCACTGGTCGAGGGCGCCAACCGGCAGAAGACGCCGAACGAGATCGCGCTGGGCCTGCTGTTGCTGACCATGACGCTGACCTTCCTGATCGTCGTCATCACGCTGCCCTTCATCGCCGGGTTCGTCGGCGCGAAGCTCGACCCGCTGCTGCTGATCGCGCTGCTGGTCTGCCTGATTCCCACCACCATCGGCGGCCTGCTGCCGGCCATCGGCATCGCCGGCATGAACCGCGCGCTGGCCGCCAACGTGCTGGCCAAGTCGGGCA
Organism: Pseudoxanthomonas sp. LH2527; assembly: GCF_022539275.1. Classification (NCBI taxonomy): domain Bacteria; kingdom Pseudomonadati; phylum Pseudomonadota; class Gammaproteobacteria; order Lysobacterales; family Lysobacteraceae; genus Pseudoxanthomonas; species Pseudoxanthomonas sp. LH2527. Next base: position 129,937 of record NZ_JAKZBW010000009.1, read on the forward strand.
AGGCGGTGGAAGTGGCCGGCGATGTCGACGTGCTGCTGCTCGACAAGACCGGCACCATCACCCACGGCGACCGCCAGGCCACGCTGTTCCACCCGCTGGCCGGCATCGACCACGCGCAACTGCGCGATGCCGCGATGCTGGCCTCGCTGGCCGACCCCACGCCGGAAGGCAAGTCCATCGTGCGGCTGGCGCGCGAGCAGGGCGCGGCGGCGGTGGAACCGGCGCACGCGCGGTTCGTCGCCTTCACCGCGCAGACCCGCATGTCCGGCGTGGACCTGGCGGGTGACGGCCCGGGTCGCGCGCGCATCATCCGCAAAGGCGCGGCCGATGCCATCCTCAGGCACGTGCAGGCGCAGGGTGGAAACGCACCGGCCGAACTCACCGCGCGCGTCGAACAGGTCGCCCGCAACGGCGCCACGCCGCTGGTGGTCAGCGACGGCAACCACGTGCTCGGTGTGGTCGAACTCTCCGACGTGGTCAAGCACGGCATCAAGGAAAAGTTCGCCCACATGCGGGCGATGGGCATCCGCACCGTGATGATCACCGGCGACAACCCGCTGACCGCCGCCGCCATCGCCGCCGAAGCCGGCGTGGACGACTACATCGCCGAGGCGCGTCCGGAAGACAAGCTGGCGCGCATCCGCCAGGAACAGGCCGGCGGCCGCCTGGTCGCCATGGTCGGCGACGGCACCAACGACGCCCCCGCGCTGGCGCAGGCCGACGTGGGCCTGGCGATGAACTCCGGCACGCAGGCAGCGAAGGAGGCGGGCAACATGGTCGACCTCGATTCCGACCCGGCCAAGCTGCTGGATGTGGTGGAGATCGGCAAGCAGCAGCTGATCACGCGCGGCGCACTGACCACCTTCTCGCTGGCCAATGACGTGTCGAAGTACTTCGCCATCCTGCCGGCGCTGTTCGCCGCCGCCATCCCCTCGATGGCCGCACTCAACGTGATGCAGCTGTCCAGTCCCACCAACGCGGTGATCGCCGCGCTGATCTTCAACGCGATCATCATCCCGCTGCTGATCCCGCTGGCGCTGCGCGGCGTGCGCTTCCGCCCGGCCGCCGCCACCGCGCTGCTGCGGCGGAACATGCTGGTCTACGGCGTGGGCGGCGTGCTGCTGCCGTTCGCCGCGATCAAGCTCATCGACCTGCTGCTGGCCGCCGTCTTCGGCGCCTGAGGAACTGCCATGAACGCTTCCACTCCCGCTTCCCCGCGCAGCACGCTGCGTGCCCCGCTGATGCTGGCCGCCATCGCACTGCTCGGCTTCGGCCTGCTGTACTCGCTGGCCGGCACCGGCCTGGGCCGCGTGCTGTTCCCGCACCAGGCCACCGGCAGCCTGATCGAACGCGACGGCCGCGTGGTCGGCTCGTCGCTGGTCGCGCAACCGTTCGCCGACGACCGCTATTTCCAGTCGCGCCCCTCGGCAGCCCACTACGACGTGATGGCGCTGGCCGGCAGCAACCAGGCGCGCACGAACCCCGAGCTGCGTTCGCGCATCGACGAAGCACGCAGCGCTGTCGCTGCACGCGAAGGCGTCGATCCCGCCGAGGTACCCGGCGACCTGGTCACCCAGTCCGGCGGCGGCATCGACCCCCACCTGTCGCCGGCCGCCGTGCGCATCCAGATCGCCCGCGTCGCCCGCGCGCGCGGCATCCAGGCGGCACACGTCGAACGCCTCGTCGCCACGCATACCGAAGCACCGCAGTTCGGCGTCCTCGGCGCACCCCGCATCAACGTACTGGCGTTGAACCTGGCGCTGGACCAGGCGCAGGCCTCGGAGTGATGCGGCATGACCCATCCGCGATGTCTCAGGTTGGCGTCTGGTCGCGGGCGACGTCCCGCGGCGTGGTGGCGCGTACTCGCGTTCCGCGTCGCCGTGTTCGCAGCAGCGCTGGGTTATGCCGTGCTGGTCGTGGCGTTCGCACATCGCGTGCCGGTGGGGTGATGGTTGCCTGTGCTTTTCTGCAACCGGACATCAGTGCCCCCGCGACGCGAGTCCCGGTTTCCCTCTCCCCGGCGGTGGGGAAAAGGATGTTTCCTGGCGATGTAGAAATGCAGTACCCCTCTCCCCGCCAGCGGGGAGAGCAACTGTCTTGATTCAGGCTGTTTGGGAGGCGTTGAGATGGTCCCGCATGCGGGCGTTGAGGATGACCAGCAGTTTGCGCATGGATGCCACCAGGGCCACCTTGGCGGGTTTACCTCGCT